>NZ_JBQKCL010000013.1:0-117762 GCF_052122375.1 Blautia sp. HCP3S3_H10_2 | reverse complement strand
GAAGCATGCGCTTCTGTGCGCTTATGCGGTATTAGCAGTCATTTCTGACTGTTATCCCCCAGTACAAGGCAGGTTACCCACGCGTTACTCACCCGTCCGCCACTAGAAACAAGCCAAATCCGCCGAAGCCTCAATGAAATGTTTCCCGTTCGACTTGCATGTGTTAAGCACGCCGCCAGCGTTCATCCTGAGCCAGGATCAAACTCTCTGATAAAGTGTGTATGCAATTCAGCGCTGCTTGCAGCGGCTTAATTGCTCATCACTGAGTGAGCAAAGCTCACGAAGTGTTTGATGCACTCAAGACAACCAACTAGCTTAGTTATCTCTCGTCATTACTGTTTTAAAAGTTTTCATTCGAAAATGAATTGTATAAAGAAATTTTCGAGAATCGTATGTGTTTCACTGTTTAGTTATCAAGGTTGTTCGCTGTCATCTCTTTGCGACAGCTTGTTTACTTTATCATATCTTTCAAAGCTTGTCAAGAACTTTTTTCAAAAGTTTTTGAGTTTTTCAAGATCATATCTAAAGTTGTTTGTTTCTGTCGTTCTGTTCAAGCGACTTGGTTACTTTACCATAAGTTCAGTCGATTGTCAATAGTTAATTCAAATTTTCTGAAAACTAATTTATTTTTCAGCATTTCAGAAGCAATTCCTTGCGACAGCTATTTTACTATACCACTGTCGCAGGGAATCGTCAAGCACTTTTTACAAAATATTTGATATTTTTTTGTATAAAAATTCATTTAGTGGATACACCATGCCGACAAAATAAAACGCACTATGAAGAATTGCATCATAAGCAAACCTATTTTATTACGCTTCCATTATGTATCGGATTGCATCCTGAATCTGTCTCACATAGACCAGCTTCATTCCATCTGCTTTTTCCACTGAGCTTTTGCATACTTCTGGCAGGATCACGGTATTAAAGCCAAGTTTCTTCGCTTCCTGTACTCTCTGTCCTGCCATACTTACAGCACGTACTTCACCACTAAGCCCGATCTCACCAAACGCCATAAGCTTATCTGGAATCACAATATCTTTCATGCTGGATGCAATTGCCAGACAGATACCTAGATCGATCGCTGGTTCTGTCATTTTCATGCCACCGGCAATGTTCACATAGGCATCAGAAGACGCCAGACGAAGGCCCACTTTTTTCTCCAGTACCGCCATCAAAAGATTTACCCTGTTAAAATCTGTTCCGACTGCGGTACGCCTTGGTATTCCGAAATTACTCTCACATACCAGCGCCTGGATTTCTACCAGAATTGGCCTGGTTCCCTCCATAGAACAAGCGACCACACAGCCAGAGGCATTCTCCGGTCTGCCATCCAAAAGATATTCTGATGGATTGGACACTTCTGCCAGACCGGTTTCCTGCATCTCAAAAACGCCAATCTCGTTAGTAGAACCAAATCGGTTCTTTACAGCGCGCAGAATCCGATAAGAAGAATGTCTGTCTCCTTCAAAATAAAGCACAGTATCTACCATATGCTCCAGTACTCTTGGTCCAGCCACATTTCCCTCCTTGGTAACATGACCAACGATGAAAATCGTGATTCCAAGACCTTTTGCAATCTGCATCAGCACATTTGTGGACTCTCTTACCTGGGAAACACTTCCTGGTGCAGAGCCGATTTCTTCATCGAACATAGTCTGGATAGAATCTATGATCGCTACGTCTGGTTTCTTCCGTTCCATCACTTCACGGACCGTATCCAGATTCGTCTCACACAAGAGCTGAAGATTTTCATTAAAAGTACCAATACGATTGGCACGAAGCTTAATCTGGCGCAAAGACTCCTCTCCGGAAATATAAAGGACTGAACTTCCATTCTCCGCCAGATTCCTGCACACCTGTAAAAGAAGGGTGGACTTTCCGATACCCGGATCTCCACCCACAAGAACCAAAGACCCGGGGACAATGCCGCCCCCGAGTACTCTGTCAAGTTCTCCAATTTTTGTCGTCTGGCGCTCGTCTTCCTTGAGACTGATGTCCTTCAGGATCACCGGTTCAGACTGCTGTCTGGAAGCGGCCTTACCGCCACCAGCTGCTTTCTTCCCTGTGGATACAGGTTCTTCCACAAAGGAATTCCATGCTTTACAGCCAGGACACTGCCCCATCCACTTCGCGGATTCGTAGCCGCATTCCTGGCAAAAATATACCATTTTTTTGTTTTTTAGCATTTTACAATTTTCACATCAACAGCAGAGCCATTTCCAAGCTCTACGCTGAAAGAAAGCTTTCCGCCAAGGTTGGTCTCCATTCTGCCTGTACTTGCTCCATCCAGATACACTTCATACTGTGCTTCTGCTTCAAGCTCCACAGTGATCTGCGCATCCTCTGGGCCCTCTACGCGGAAACTCATCTGGCTTCCATCCTGTGCAAGGCCAAATACAGCGGTACCCGGTACGGACTCATATACGAACATGCCATTGCGCTCCAGCTTGGTGATCTCCTTGAATGTCTTTACTTTATACATATCTCCCTGATGCGGATAATCTGAAACCTTTGATTTCTGATTTTTCTCATAATCTCCAAAGCTGATGGTACCATTTTCCTCTGTACGGATCAGTTCCTTTACTACTGCCATGATGCTTGTCCTCCCTAAGACTCTTTCGTTATGTTCTCCGGCGGAGCGATATCCACCAGATCCTTTTCATCGGTTCCCCGATATTGTTCATATTATATAATAAAACCTTTTTCTTTGCCAGTACCTAACATAAAATTTATAGTAATTTTATATACTCTGGTTACTGTTCACATACTGTATTCCGTGAGGTGTCTTTGTATTCAAAGATCACGATTTTCTTTCACAATAAACCGTACTTCTTTATTTCTATACTGTACCTGCACAAAATCCCCTCGTTTGATTTTTCCTTCCAGAAGTTCATTTGCCAGACGATCCTCTATCTTGGACTGGATTGCCCTGCGAAGCGGTCTTGCCCCGTATTTGGCATCAAATCCAGCTTCTGCCAGATAGTCTACTGCGGAATTTGTCACATTCAGGTGAATATCCATCTGTTCCTCGCACCGCTTCTCCAGTGATTTCAGAAGCAGAATTACGATCTTACGGATTTCCTCTTTGTTCAGAGTATGGAAAACCATGATCTCATCAATCCGGTTTAGAAACTCTGGCTTAAACAGACGGCGCACTTCCTCCATAACACCAGATTTCATTTTCTCATAATCTTTCTTTTCATCTTTCTGGGAAATAAAACCAAGCTGTTTAGGCTCCACGATTGCCTGAGCGCCTGCATTCGACGTCATGATGATAATTGTCTGTTTGAAATCCACTTTTCTTCCATGGGCATCTGTGATGTGACCATCATCCAGCACCTGGAGAAGAATGTTAAATACATCTGGATGTGCTTTTTCAATTTCATCGAAAAGAATAACGCTGTACGGATTTCTGCGTACTTTTTCACTAAGCTGGCCGCCCTCATCATAGCCTACATATCCAGGGGGCGAACCAATCAGCTTGGAGACACTGTGTTTCTCCATATATTCAGACATATCCACACGGATCGTAGCCTGTTCACTGCCAAATACAGCCTGGGCCAATGCTTTGGACAATTCAGTCTTACCAACACCAGTAGGACCAAGGAATAAGAAAGAACCAATTGGACGATTGGGATCTTTTAATCCCACCCGGCCACGCTTTACAGCCTGTGAAACAGCATGTACTGCCTCTTCCTGTCCGATCACACGTTTATGCAGCTCTTTTTCCAGCTGGGCCAGACGTCTGGTCTCACCTTCTGTTAATCTCTGTACCGGAATTTTTGTCCAGTCTGACACAATAGATGCTACTGCCTTTTCATCTACCTTTCCAGCCTTTTTACGATTCTTTTTTTCTTCCTTTACACGAAGCTGTTCTAATTTAGCTTCTAATGCTTTCTGCTTCTCCTGACACTCTTTTGCCAGACTTAAATAACCAGTCTTGATCGCCCTTTCTTTTTCCTGAAGGATTTCCTGAATCTCACGGCTTAATTCTTCAGTCTCAGAAGATGCCTGATAGCCTGCCAACTGAACCTTTGACGAAGCTTCATCGATCAGATCGATTGCCTTGTCTGGAAGGAACCGGTCGTTGATGTAACGGACAGACATTTTGACTGCAGCCTCCAACGCTTCGTCTGATATTTCCACTTTATGATGCTTTTCATAATACGGGCGAAGTCCCTTTAGGATTTCGTATGCTTCCTCCTCTGAAGGCTCCTCCACTGTAACCGGCTGGAAACGGCGCTCCAGAGCGGCATCTTTCTCAATATATTTACGGTACTCTTCCAGGGTAGTGGCTCCTATGATCTGCAGCTCTCCACGGGAAAGAGATGGTTTCAGGATATTAGAAGCATCCAGTGCCCCTTCCGCCCCTCCGGCTCCGATGATCGTATGAAGTTCATCAATAAAAAGAAGAATCCCCTGATTTTCCCGCACTTCATCTATCACTTTGCGGATACGTTCCTCAAACTCTCCCCGATACTTGCTGCCAGCCACCATTCCGGACAAGTCAAGTACCACCAGTCTTTTATCCTTAATCGTATCCGGCACGGTTCCTGCAATGATCCGCTGAGCCAGACCTTCTGCGATGGCAGTCTTTCCAACACCAGGTTCTCCTACCAGACAAGGATTATTCTTTGTCCGTCTGCTCAAGATCTGAATCAGTCTGCTGATTTCTTTTTCACGACCTACCACCGGATCCAGTCTGCCTTCCGCTGCCATCTGTGTCAGATCACGGCTATACTGGTCGAGAGCCGGCGTCGGGCTGCCATTTGGATTCTGCATAGCCTTTGCAGCCTGAAATTCTTCCTGGATAGAATCATTATCATATCCCATAGCTCCAAGCACTGCAGCATAAAGCTTCTGGATATTTACTCCCATGGTATAAAGAAGTCTGGTTCCCACACAATCTGTTTCCCGAAGCATGGAAAGAAGCAGATGCTCTGTTCCCGCCTTCTGGCTTCCTGTATTCTGTGCTTCCAGTACTGCCCCCTCCAATACTTTCTCAGTACGGGGACTGTAGGCAGGCTGCGTCTGGATTTCCATTATGTTTCCATCTTTTATATCAGCAGGAGTAATCAGCTTATCGATCAGTTCTACCAGTTTTTTACCATCTACCTGAAATTCTTCCAGAACTCTTCCTGCAGTACCTTCTGTCTCGCTGAGAAGCCCCAGCAGAAGATGTTCCGTGCCAATATAGCCCAACTCAAAATCAATGGCTGCTGCCTTTGCCAGAGTCAGGGCTGTCTGAGCCTGTTTCGTAAATTTATTTCGCATTAATCCGTTGTTCCTCCTTACGTTACTGGTTCAGTTAACTGCTTTACTGCCCGTATTCATCCAGAATTTCATCTATCAGACTATGGACTTCCTCTCTCGTTACATTGTTGCAGCACCCTTTTGCAAGGGCTACCCGCAGATTCTGTTTCATTTCTTCCATAGCTCTTATTTTATCCACATCCAGGCAGATCACTGCGCCTTTTCTTCTGTCTATGGACACAAAGCCTTCCTGGCGCAATAAGGAATAAGCCTTGTTCACCGTGTGCATATTTATGCCAATGGTATCCGCCAGCTGCCTGACAGACGGAAGGGAATCTCCTTCCTGCAGCCGGGACGTTGCAATTCCCATGATGATCTGATTCATCAGCTGGGTATATAGTGCTTCATCACTTTGGAAATCTATTTCGATTACCATTTTATCCCTCCCCAAAAAAGTTCTGCCCTATAATACTCTTAAACCATTTAGGGCAGTACCATGTTTTTTGAAAAACAAAGCGACCGGAGTCATATCGTCCCCGGCCTCTTTGCATCTTTCGTAATTAAAAGTTCCTACACCAGTATTCACTGTAAACCATATTGACGCTGGTAGTAATCTCTATTCTTTATTCATCCTTCTTATCATCTGCCTCTGCTACAGGAGTTTCTGTAGCTGGAGACGCTGCTGCCTGTTCTGCTTTTTCTGCAGGTGCAGCTTCCCCAGTTGCGCCTTCAGCAGCTGGTACTACAGCTGGCGGAATCTGAACGCCAAGAATTTTTCCAAGCTGTACTCTGTCAAGAATCAGGTTAAATCCTGCCGGATTGATCACAAATCCCTTCGCCTGCTGGATAATCAGTCCTGGCAGTTTCGCAAATGGAACTTTGGCTGCACGAAGCTTCTTGCCTCTTGCAAATTTATCAAACTCCATAACATCTGTGAAGGCAGGCTGGAGAATATCTCCCTGCTTATTCTTCAGATATGGAATGTTAACCTTAGTAGCGTCCTCCGGATCTGTAGCCATTGCTACTAAGAATTCGGATTTCTTAAGATTTACGATCAGCTCTTCCTCCATCTCACGAAGGTTCACTGTACGCTCTTCCTTCTTGATCGGGCGACGCAGCTCCTGCATGAAATAAATGCCGGAAAGCTGAAGTGTGGAGTTAAAAAGAGGCTGTTTCTTAGGCTCAAGCTTACTGAAATCTGCCTGTCTTGCAATTTGGGTAAGCTCCACTTCAATCTGATTCTCCCCGTCTACCCATACAACACTGTTTACACCGATTGCATAAAGGGTACCGTAAAATCTCGGATAATCTTTCTTCTCATATTTCATTCCCATAAGAAGGATCTTATCCTCTAATTTCTTCTTACCAAATTCTTTAATCTCTTCTTCTGTGGCAAATACCCATACCTGGTCATTAAAACTCTCTTCATCACAAATTACATATGGAAGCTTCGTAGCCTGTGAATATGCTACAAAGATTGCGTCTCTTGTCTGTAATTCTTTAATTGCATCCTGTTCTGTGATTCCCATGTCATTATCCTCTCAGTCCCGGTTTCCTAAAGCATGTTAAAAAAGAAAACCTAATATATGACTATTTTATAACAAAATCATAAAAAAGTAAAGCAAAGCCGGAACATTTCATGCAAATTTCCACAACTTTTACAATTTTGCAGGGTTTCCCTATTACTTAAAATCGTAAGTCTTTAATTTTCCATATTTTTTTGGATGCCTCTTTAACCCATATACACCTTTCATGGTTCCAGACCGTTGTTTCTGCGGATCATAATGTTTATCATTGATCGTTACCCAGCAGTGAGTACTTTTGCTTACTTTCAGCTTTATATTTTTATAACCGATTTCCTGTGCAAGGGCTGCAAATGCGCATGCAAAAGAATAACAATTTCCCCTTTTCTGCCGGAACATGTTCAATGCAGTCTCCTTATACCAGCCCTCCTCTTCCAGATCAGGGTCAAAGCCTCCATACCGGAACCTTTTTCTGTCTACCACATAATTCCAGCATGCTTTTAATTTCTGGGCACGTGTCATTTTGGGAGTTGTAATTTTGGAAAGAATCTGCATCGTCTGGATCTTAAGCAAAGCGTCTGTTGTTCTCTTGGCAGTTCCTTTTTCTGTAAAATAATATTTTCCATCCTCAGATTCCTGGTTCTGATAACAGACCCCCATAGAATCCGCATAATATAGATTCTGGCGATATACAAAATAACCGGTTGCCGGATTTCCATTCTGGGTTGTTATATAATAAGTTTTTCCACAAACGTTCACCAACTTGTTTTTCTTTTTACTCAGAAGACATCCATTTTCATCAAAAACATATAGTTTTTTTGCGATTTTATGACTTCCCACATATGCATATCCATCTGCACCGAAATAATATCTGCTGCCTTTATAATTTATCCAGCTTTTCTTCACTTTTTTTCCATTAGCCCCAAAAGTGATCCCGCTATCCGTAATCTGCAAGCCTTCTTTTTTTGCCGGATCCACAACTGTTTTCTGATCATAAAGCAGTTCCGCTTCCTGTACCGGAAGAGCCTGAACAAAGACAGTTTCAGATGATGTAAGCATAATAGCAGCCATCATAGCTGTAAAAAATGCTTTTCTTTTTTTCATATATTTTCCTTTCATACATACTATCCTGAAATAATGAAATAATTTGCCGGAAGCCTTAATAAAAAGGCTTTCGTTCAGATCATTTTGTCATAAATTCTACAATCTGATCCAGCTGTGCCAGCTGATCTTCTTTTAATGCAGATTTTACAGTTACTGTTTCCTCGTAGATATCCATTTCCTTCATTCCGGAAAGGATTTCCTTCATCTGTCTTCCAGCAGTAGATGCCCAGGTTCCATTTTCCAGGACTGCCACCTTTCTCTTCTGAAGATTGTGTGCCGCCAGTTCATGAAGCAGAGTTTCCATTTTCGGGAAAAGCCCTGCATTATAAGTCGGGCATGCAAATACAATTCTGTCGCAGCGGAATGCTTCTGCCACCAGATAAGAAGGATCTGTCACAGACACATCATAAACTGCAATATTTTTCTCTCCGGCATCTGCAAGTTTGCCAGCCAGAACATCTGCTGCATTTTCAGTATTCCCATAGATAGAAGCGTAAAGAATCAGAACATTGTGGTCCTCAGGTGTATATGTACTCCATTTCTGATATTTGTCAATAAACCAGCCAAGGTCTTCTCTCCAGATTGGACCGTGAAGTGGACAGATCATGGCAATATCAAGAGTCAGGGCTTTTTTCAGGGCAGCCTGTACCGGTCCGCCGTATTTACCCACGATATTTACCAGGTATCTTCTGGCATCATCCAGCCATTCTTCCTTGAAGTTCACCTCATCTGCGAAAATGTTTCCATTCAGTGCACCAAAGGTTCCAAATGCATCTGCGCTGAACAGCACTTTGTTATACGCATCGTAGGTAACCATTGCCTCAGGCCAGTGAACCATTGGAATCATGGCAAAAGCAAGCGTACGCTTACCAGTATTTAAAGTATCTCCCTCTTTGATCACAACAGCATGGGCATCCACATCAAAGGTAAAAAACTGTTTCATCATGGTAAACGTCTTCGCATTTCCCACAACCTTTACCTCTGGAAATCTTCTTACCACTTCTTCGATGATTGCGCAATGATCTGGTTCCATATGATTCACGATCATATAGTCCAGCTTTCTGCCATCCAGGACATGCTCCAGGTTTTCAAAGAATTGGCCGCTTACAGCTTTATCAACTGTGTCCAGAAGCACCGTCTGCTCATCCAGTATCACATATGAGTTATAAGATACGCCTCTTGGAATCGGATAAATATTTTCAAACAGGGCAAGTCTTCTGTCACTTGCACCAATCCAATATAAATCTTCGTTTACTTTTTTTACATTGTACATGATGTTTCCTCCTTTTATCTCATGTCAAAGATAGCAAAACTAATATTTCATCGCTACATTTTACAATTTTTTCATTCTACTGCTGTAATCTCAATAAATATTGTAGTTTATAGACAAAAACAGGCAGAAAACCCGCTTCGGTCTCCTGCCTATTTTATACCACTTATTTATGCTTCGTCAATCGCTTTTCCAATATCATGGCGCATATATTTATTTGCAAATGTGATCCATTCTGTTGCAGCGTATGCATTTTTTCTGGCTTCCTTCAGATTGCTTCCTGTGGCGGTGATTCCTACCACACGTCCACCGTTGGTCACGATCTGTCCGTCTTTAAACTTCGTACCGGCATGGAAACAGTAATAGCCATCTTTGCCCTTAAAGTTCTCAAATCCATACATCGGAATTTCCTTCTCATATTTCACCGGATATCCGTCACTTGCAAGAACCACACAGACTGCTGCATTGTCTTCGAACTGCAGGTCGATCTGGTCCAGGGTTCCATCAATGCAGGCTTCCATAACTTCCACAATGTCATTTTTCATACGCGGAAGTACAACCTGGGCTTCCGGATCTCCGAAACGGGCATTGTATTCCAGTACCTTCGGGCCATCCTTTGTCAGCATAAGGCCAAAGAAAATGATTCCTTTAAATTCCCTGCCTTCTGCTGCCATCGCATCAACAGTAGGCTGATATACATATTTCTGGCAAAATTCGTCCACTTCTTTGGTATAGAACGGGCTTGGGGAAAAGGTTCCCATTCCACCGGTATTCAATCCCTGGTCTCCATCTTTGGCACGCTTATGGTCCTGGGCGGATGTCATGGTCTTGATTGTTTTTCCATCCACAAAAGAAAGCACCGAGACCTCACGTCCAGTCATAAACTCCTCAATAACCATGGTATTTCCTGCATTTCCAAACTTCTTATCTTCCATGATCTCTTTCACACCATCTTCAGCCTCCTGAAGATTCTGGCAGATCAGGACGCCTTTTCCAAGAGCCAGTCCATCTGCTTTCAGAACAATAGGAAACTTCGCTTCTGTGCGAAGATAAGCCAGGGCTTTTTCCGGGTCATCAAAGTTTTCATATGCAGCTGTAGGAATATGATATTTTTTCATCAGATCCTTGGAAAATGCCTTAGAGCCTTCCAGGATTGCTGCATTTTTACGAGGTCCGAATACCCGCAGTCCACGGGATTCAAATTCATCTACAACGCCGCCTACAAGCGGGTCATCCATACCAATAATGGTAAGGTCCACCTGATTTTCCTGGGCAAAATCAGCAAGCTTTTCAAATTCCATGGCACCAATATTCACACACTGGGCATATTCTGCAATTCCTGCATTTCCTGGTGCACAGTAAATTTTATCTACCTTAGGGCTTCTGGACACGCTCCATGCGATTGCGTGCTCTCTTCCGCCGCTTCCTACGATCAGTACTTTCATAATACCCTCCTTAATCGCTGATGGTCACAATATGGTCTTCTACAGAAACCTTTCCGTTGGCGATCAGATTGATCGCTTTGGGAAGGATCTTCCATTCTGCCTTCTCCATCACACTTCTCTGAAGAGACTGTGGTGTATCGTCCGGTTCTATTTTCACTGCTTTTTGCAGGATGATCGGTCCGGTATCTGTGCCAGTGTCTACAAAATGAACGGTAGCACCAGTCACCTTCACGCCTCTTTTCAGAGCTGCTTCATGGACATGAAGTCCGTAATATCCCACTCCGCAAAAAGATGGGATCAAAGATGGATGGATGTTGATGATCTTATTGGGAAACGCTTCCACGATCATCGGCGGGATTGCGACCAGATAGCCTGCAAGAACGATCAGTCCAGCTCCACTTTCCTGCAATTTTCTTAAAAGTGCCTCGTGGAATCCCTCTCGGCTCTCGTACTCCTTTGGTGCGATACAGACTGCCTCAATTCCATGGTTCTGTGCCCTTTTTAATGCATAGGCATTGGGATTATTGCTGATCACCAGTGAAACTTCAGCGTTTGTGATCCTGCCGGAATCAATGGCATCCAGGATTGCCTGGAGATTGGTACCACCGCCAGATACCAGGACAGCAACCTTTAGCATAATGTCACTCCCTTTTCTCCTGCTTCAATACGTCCTACTACATAAGGAGTCTCGCCTGCTGCCTTGATTGCCTCCATGGTCTTGTCCACATCTGCCGGATCAACAGCCAGAACCATTCCAAGTCCCATGTTATAAGTGTTATACATCATCTTTTCTTCAATATCGCCTGTTTTGGCAAGGAGCTTAAAGATCGGAAGTACCGGATAACTGTCTTTTTCAATCACAGCTCTTGTACCTTCTTTCAGCATACGCGGCACATTCTCATAGAAGCCGCCGCCTGTGATATGGCTGCAGGCATGGATCTTAACTCCGGCATCTTTAATGCTCTTAAGGGCTTTCACGTAAATCTTGGTTGGAGCGATCAGCGCTTCACCAAGGGTAGTTCCAAGTTCATCATAATAAGTGTCAAGGGATTCTTTTGTCATCTCAAATACCTTGCGGACAAGAGAGAATCCGTTACTGTGCACACCGGAGGATGCCATTCCGATCAGAACGTCACCTGCATTTAAGTTTTCACCTGTGATCAGATCCTTTTTGTCCACAACGCCAACTGCAAATCCAGCCAGATCATACTCGTCCACAGGATAGAAGCCTGGCATTTCTGCAGTCTCTCCACCGATCAGGGCAGCGCTTGACTGGGTACAGCCTTCTGCAACGCCCTTTACGATCTGTGCGATCTTTTCCGGATAATTCTTGCCGCATGCAATGTAGTCCAGGAAGAAAAGAGGCTCTCCACCTGCACATGCAATATCATTTACACACATTGCCACACAGTCGATTCCAACTGTGTCATGCTTGTCCATAATAAATGCCAGTTTCAGCTTGGTTCCAACTCCGTCAGTACCGGAAACCAGTGTGGGCTCTTCCATATCTTTAAAGCTGTTCATGGAAAAAGCGCCTGAGAATCCGCCGATTCCGCCAAGCACCTCTGGTCTCATAGTCTTTGCGATATGCTGTTTCATTAACTCTACTGATTTGTATCCTGCCTCAATATCAACGCCCGCGTTCTTGTAATCCATGCCTTTTTCCTCCCAGAATTTTATGGTTTTTCATTACTTTACAACAGCTTCAGGGGCAAAACTTTTGCCCCTGGTATATATTTTATTTCATGTAAGCTTTATGACCTACTTCCTGTAATTTCGCATCCTTAGCTTCTACCTGCTCTTTTAATTCCTGGCTGTATGCTTTCAGACGGTCAAGGAGCTCCGGATCCGATGTTGCAAGAATCTTAGCTGCAAGAAGTCCTGCATTCGCACCTCCGTTAATGGCAACAGTGGCTACCGGAATGCCTGACGGCATCTGTACGATGGAGTACAGGGAATCTCTTCCACCAAGAGATGTGGTATGCATAGGAATTCCAATAACCGGCATCGGAAAAATCGCCGCGCACATTCCTGGTAAATGTGCAGCCATACCGGCACCAGCAATGATAACCTTAAATCCTTTTTCCTCAGCTGTCTTCGCATACTCAAAGAACACATCCGGCTCTCTGTGTGCGGAGATAATACGCATTTCGTAATCAATTCCAAGCTTCTCCAGAATGTCTGCCGCCTTGCTCATAACCGGCATATCTGAATCACTACCCATTACAATTCCTACTTTTGGCATAATATTCTCCTCTTTTACTATGATTTAGAACTACCATTCGCGTAAATTCTACTAAGAATCCCATTTTCTGTCAATATAAATGAGCCAAAGAAAAATTTTGAAGTGCAAATTAATTTTTGCCAATCTTTTAGAAAAAGGAGGAGCATTTTCCTGCTCCCGGCCTTTTATTTCTTAAATGGTTCATTCAATTCTTCCGTTCCAGGCAGTACAAATCTGCCATCCTCAATAATGGAAACCTCTTCCCCATCTTCTTTAAGAACCCGGATGCTTCCCAGCTCGTCATAAGGAATCGTAATATCTGTATGACAGCCAAAATATGCCTTTCCAACATCTTCCTTTCTTAAAATGGAAACCTCGTTATCCCTGGCAATGATTTCCTTTCCATCCGGATTATATACAGCGGTGTCCTCAGCCCAGCTGTAGCAGGTATCTCCCACAGCGAAATGTGGTCCCATTTTCTCTGCTATAAGGATCGGCAGCTTATCTGCAATGTTATACTTCTCTGCTGCCACATAAGCGGTTGTATTGGTTCCGATAGCAAATTCGCCCATAGGAAGTGTGGGATGGTGGAACAAAATATTATCCTCAATATATTTCCTGTTTTCTTCCTCTGATTCAAAGTTTTTGCAGGAATAGGAGGCAATTTTTCCATCTTTAAATTCCAGTTTCAGATCACGGAACTGAAGTCCTTCCAGATAGACCTTGGTCACATGCAAAAGTCCGTTGGTTCCCAAAAGCACTGGGGAAGTAAATACCTCTCCTACCGGAATATTCACATCTGCTACACAGTTCTCGAAATTTGACTGTTTCACAGGGTCAGCAAGTGTATGGAGATGGATCTTCAGGTCTGTCCTATTCTCCCCTTTTCCTTTTACAGATACCCATTCCCCCTGATCCAGCGTATCAATGATGGTCTGCTGGATTTTCTGGTAAAGCTGGTAATCCAGGGTATTGATCTTTACGATCTGGCGGAAAATGTCCTCATAATCGCCGCCGATTTCCGGAACCGGATAAGCGATAATGGTAAAACTTCTCTCGTCGCCCTTAATGTAGCGGTTGGTGATCTGTCCAGCCTCATTTTGCATTTCAATTTCCAGCTTCTGCTGGGCATCACTGAACTGCCACGCTTCTTTTGTACTTACCGGTGAAAATGGAGCTTCACCGAAAACCTCGATACATGCAGGACCAGCATGCACAGCTGCAAGCTCCTTGTATTTCTCATAAGAGGTCTGCAGGGCCCGAAGGCGTCTCTGTACAAAATCCCCATCCATATAGAGCGCGCCATCCTGGCGATGGTCATAATCATACTGCGGATTAGCAACAGCTCCTGTATAACCGATTCTGTGTACCCCTCTCTTATTAACCGCATGAACACCATAGCGGAAAATAACTGGTTTCAATCCCATTTCCTCAAACTGGCGCACCGCTGCCCTTACCATTCTCTCAAATCCAAGGTTAAAACGGATGTTCACCGTCTTTTTCTTACTCAGATCTATATGCGCATTCACAAAACCGATGCGGTAGCCTTCTGTATAGGTTCTTGCACAGTCATCGATTTCTTTCTGGGAAAGCCCGTTTAAAAATCTGGCAACTCCAAATTCATTTTCTGTAATGTACTCGCCGAACTGATAGAGATAGCGCAGATCTGTAAGATCAGCATCCATAACAATCTTTGTTGCAAAATCCACTTCCGGATCCACGTTTTCCCTGATACGCTCTTCCACCATATCCTGACAGTAATCGTTCACATAAGAGCAGAGGATTCCCTTTATTTCCGGCTCTGTAGGAAGCTCCTCCTGGGCAAAGGCTCCATACACTTCCAGAAACAGTTCCAGAAGCACCGTCATATCCCACAATTTTTTCTCATGTGAATATGCAACTGCTCCGCGAAGCTCTGCATATAGGGACGTAAGGTCACGTCCAAATTCTCCAAGCTTTTCACACGCATAAACCGGATTTCCGTAGCTGTTTTCATAATTTTCCGGAAGAATATCCTGATACAGCTCCCTGTTCAGCGCTTTCCACTCTTCCAATGACAAATCTGTTGGTTCAGAAACCTTCCTCGGCGCCTTCTGTGTTCCAAGAAATACCACCTCGTCCATGATTTCTATATTTTTTTCAAGAAAAACAGCTGTTTTCTGAAAAAAATCCAGGTATGGCTGCTGTACCACCTGTTCCTCTTTGATCTCGCACACTCTCTCCTTTGCAAGAGCATAACGTTCCATCAAAAGCTCGTCCACACAATCCCTTCTTTCTTCTGATTCTTTTATTCTTACACTCATTATCCCAATCTTCTGACAGATTCCAATTGGAATCTGTTCTTTTCCTGATTCATTTTCCAGATTTATTCTTTCCCAGACATATCATCGGTCACATGGCCTTCTTCTACATGCTTATCAATTAATTCCTGCATGTATTCCCATATTGCAGGCGCTCCCTCACCAGTGTGCCGGTTTCGTTTATAGATCTGACTTTTTTTCACGCCATGTTCTACCCAGCTGATTCCGTCTGTTGCGTCATTTAAGAAAAGCGGCTGGCTGTTATCCAGCATATGGGCATATTTCGCTTCCGGTGTCTCATACGCTTCGAATTCTTCCCACAGATCATAAAGCCATTTCCCCTGGTCTTCCGGGAGAAGTCCGTATATCCGCTGTGCCGCCACTTCTTCCCGGTCATGCTGTGTCGCACTGCCTGCTGCATCATAGGCATATGTGTCCCCGGCATCAATTTCTACCAGATCATGGATCAGCACCATAGGAATCACCTTGGACAAATCCACCTCTTCTGGTGCATATTCCTTCAGAAGCACAGCCATCAATGCCAGATGCCAGGAATGCTCTGCATCATTTTCCTTACGTTTTCCATCGGAAAGATAGGTCTGGCGCATAATATTTTTCACTTTATCCACTTCGAGAATAAAATCTAATTGTTTTTTTAAACGGTCGTCCATTTTTGCTCCTTTTGCAGCTTTTGTTCCAGGCAGATTATAAGCCCGTAAGATATACCCCGATCCAGACGATCAGGATCAATCCGTTACTGATCGAACCAATTATACTTGTCCTGTGGCTTCTGCCCTCTTCTGAGAAGCTAAGCAATCCCATAGCAAATCCATACACCGAAAGAAGAGCTGCAAACAAGCCAACTCCTCCCACCAGAAATCCTAAACTCTCATCCAGGAAATATGCCAGGGCAACTGCCGCTATAAACAACAAAAAGGACGCTGCCGCCAGAACGACGGACAGCTTCCCTTTTTTTGCTTCTTTTTTCTTTGTAAATGAATATCTATATCTTCTTGCCATAATGGAATTTTCTCCTAATATGATTACAGATGAGAAAAAGAACATACCCCAAGGCTGCCCCCAGGGTGTTCAAAATCATATCATCCACATCAAAGCATCCGACCTTTGTGATAAGCTGGATCACTTCCACAGTCAGACTTAATATAAATCCTGATATGCAGATGAGAAAACCACTGTTCATTCTTCTGAAAATAACCGGAAGGATAAACCCGAAAGGCAGGAACCCTATCACATTTCCGAAAATATTGGAAAATACCGCAGCTGCGCCAAGCTGTCTCCTGTACATCCAGAACCTTCTGATCTCAACAAAAGGAACCAGATTATACCGGTAAGCCTGTTCTGCCTGTGCTGCCCTGCCATATTCTTCTGAAAAAAACAGAAAATAAATAAGCAGAAGCACATACACGATAAACAATAGGATTCCCATACGGCGAATCAAAGTTTTCGTTTCCTTTTTCAAAAAATGTCTCCTTAAATCATCATATCGGATTTGCCTTTCAGAAGTCTGGCACCATTCACGATCATGAGAATACCAGTCGTCACACCTGTTACCAGTGTAATGATCCCAAGTGCAATGCTTCCAGCGCCCACCCCTGATACGATCTTATAAAGTTTTTCGCTCATCAGCATTTCCTCCTTTTACCATTATTCTGCGCCGTACTGGCTGTAGTATGCATCAATGGCTGCTTTTAAAGTGTCGTCGATGATGACCTTTCCTTTATATTCTTTATTATAGAGGTGCTCTACAACCTCTGCCATGGTGACGATTGCCGTTGTCTTAAGGCCATATTTCTCTTCGATTTCTTTCAGGGCGCTCTTGGTACCCTGTCCGCGCTCCATGCGGTCTACAGATACAACAAGACCGATTGGGGAAACATCCCCCTGTGCTTTAATGATCGGCAGCGTCTCCTGGATAGAGGTTCCAGCTGTGGTAACATCCTCGATGATCACAACCTTATCCCCATCTTCGATAGGACTTCCAAGAAGGATTCCTTTATCTCCATGATCTTTTACCTCTTTACGGTTAGAGCAGTAACGGATATCTTTGCCATACTCTTCGCTGATTGCCATAGTCGCTGCAACTGTCAGCGGAATTCCTTTGTATGCAGGTCCGAAAAGTACATCAAAATCCAATCCAAACTTGCTTTCGATTGCTTTTGCATAGTACTGGCCTAATTTTCTCAACTGTGCTCCTGTGCGGTAAAAACCTGTATTAACAAAAAACGGGGTTTTTCTTCCGGATTTCGTCACAAAATCTCCAAATTTGAGTACGTTGCAGTCGATCATAAACTCTATAAATTCCTGTTTATACTGTTCCATGTTTATCCTCCTCGTATACCAGCCATATCTGTCTGCCGTTTTTCACAGCAAGCTAAACTTTATAGTAGCACATAATGACGCCAAGGTCAAAAGTTCTTTTCTATTTTACACAGCCGATCAGTTCATTGATATCTTCCACTTTCTGTTTCTTCAGGAAAGCTGCCATACCATCCACAACCTCCTGGGTTGTATAAGGATTGATAAAATTCGCAGTTCCTACAGATACTGCAGTAGCACCTGCCATGATAAACTCAAGTGCATCCTCCGCACTTGCGATTCCGCCCATTCCAATGATCGGGATCTTTACTGCATTTGCCACCTGATATACCATGCGCACTGCAACCGGCTTAACAGCTGGTCCTGACATTCCACCAGTTTTATTTGCCAGTGCAAATGTCCTGCGGTTGATATCAATCTTCATTCCGGTAATGGTATTAATAAGAGAAACCACATCCGCTCCACCGCTTTCAGCTGCACGGGCCATCTCGGTAATATCCGTTACATTTGGACTCAGCTTCATAATTACCGGCTGTCCGGCATATTTTTTTACTTCTTTTGTGATTGCCTCCAGTGCTTTCGGATTCTGGCCAAAAGCAATGCCGCCTTCTTTTACATTCGGACAGGATACATTGATCTCCAGCATATCTACCGGCTCATCTGCCAGGCGTTCTACCACTTCACAGTAATCCTCTGTAGTTTTTCCGCAGACATTTACGATGATCTTCGTATCGTATTTTTTCAGGAATGGAATATCCCTTTCACAAAAAACATCAATTCCCGGATTCTGAAGTCCAATGGCGTTCAGCATACCTCCTGTGGTCTCAGCCACACGTGGTGTAGGGTTGCCCGGCCACGGTACATTTGCTACACCCTTCGTCACAACAGCCCCAAGATTATTCAGGTCAACAAATTCACTATATTCCGCACCGGAGCCAAAAGTTCCGGAAGCCGTCATTACGGGATTTTTAAGAGTCACTCCTGCAAGATTTACGCTCATTTTGCTCATAACTCCACCTCCGTACTAAGAAACACAGGTCCGTCTTTACATACTCTCTTATTATGTACATGGGAATGTCCGTCCACTTCTGTAGACTGGCATACACATCCTAAGCAGGCGCCGATTCCGCAAGCCATCCGCTCCTCCATGGAAATCCAGCAGGGAATTCCTTTTTCCAGGGCATAAGCTTTGATTGCGCGAAGCATTGGTTTGGGGCCACACGCAAAGATCACATCTGCCTCCAAGGCATTTTCCCGGATCGCATCCATTACATTTCCTTTGGTTCCTGCAGATCCGTCTTCTGTTGCAATATATACCTGCCCGTTTTTCTCAAATTCCTCATTGAGGAACAATTCGTCGCGGTATCCAAGAACAGCTGTTTTCCTGGCATCCAGCTGTTTCATCGTCTCCAGCATTGGCGGAACACCGATTCCACCGCCCATCAGAAATACGCTTTTACCTGCAGCCTCCTCCAGAGGAAAGCCATTGCCAAGAGGTCCAAGGATGTCAAGAACAGCACCCTTCGTCAATTTGGAAAAGCTTTCTGTACCGGTATTTTTGCCAGTTACACGATAAACAAGGCGAAGTGCACCATTCTCTTTATCGATTTCGCAAAGGCTGATGGGACGTGGAAGCAATTTGCCCCCATCCTGTGTATAAACAGAGACAAACTGTCCCGGCTTTGCATTTTTTGCGATGGTCTTTGTCTGGAGCCACATACTGTAAATGTCTTTTCCGATACATTCCTGACTGATAACTGTACAGGTTTCTTTTACCTTTGTACCCATTTTCTTCCTCCTAACGGCTCTTTAATGCTGTGCTGATATCCAGGATCATGTCTTTTACTGCCTGGCGGGAAGCGTCTGCATAATTCGCCTCACCAAATTTGGCATACTTCTCCTGCTTGTAAGCGGCAATGATTCCTCTTGAAGAATTTACGATCGCACCAAGGCCATCTTCGTTAAAGAAGTGTACAAGATCAGCTCCTTTTCCGCCCTGAGCTCCGTATCCAGGTACCAGGATAAAGGTTTTCGGCATAAGCTTTCTTAATACTTTACCCATCTCTGGATAAGTAGCGCCTACAACTGCGCCTACATAGCTGTAGCCATCTCCCATAAGCTCATCGCCCCACTGTGCAACCTTCTCACCTACCCACTCATAAAGAGGACGGCCTTCGATGATTCTGTCCTGAAACTCTCCGCTTGATGGATTGGATGTTTTAACCAGTACAAAAATTCCCTTTTTCTCTTCCCTGCATACATCCATAAATGGCTTCACACCGTCTGTTCCAAGATATGGGTTTACGGTAGCAAAATCCTCATCAAATGGCACATATGTCTTGCTTCCTACCTGGACTTTACCCAGATGACCGGTAGCATATGCAGCTGATGTAGAACCGATATCACCACGTTTGATATCTCCGATCACTACAAGATTTTTCTCCTTGCAATAGTCAACTGTACGCTTGTAAGCCATAAGTCCCGGAATTCCGAACTGCTCATACATTGCGATCTGCGGCTTTACTGCCGGAATCAGATCGTATGTAGCATCTACGATTCCTTTATTAAATTGCCAGATAGCCTCAGCAGCACCTTCCAGAGTCTCTCCGAACTCTTTGAAGGCAGCCTCCTGGATCTGTTTCGGAATGTAGTTCAGCATTGGATCAAGGCCAACTACGATGGGTGCTTCTGTCTTTTTAATATTAGAAATAAGTTTATTAATCATAATAATTCCTCCTGAATATGTTTTCTGACATATAGTCACTTATGCTCTGACTGCTGCATCTTTGTATACGATTTTACCATCACAGATGGTATAGAGAATCTTTCCCTTTACTTCTTTTCCCTCGAAAGGTGTATTTTTACCTTTGGAAACAAAATCAGCCTTATGAATGGTGTATGGATTCTTAATGTCTGCGATCACTACATCTGCCGGATGTCCTTTCTGAATGGTTCCACATGGCAGATTCAGAATCTGTGCCGGATTGTAACTCATCTTTTCCACAAGCTGGGAAAGAGTAAGGATCCCGGTCTCCACCAGAGCCGTATAGCTAAGTGCAAAGCTGGTTTCAATTCCTACGATTCCAAAAGCTGCGGTCTTCATGGAACCAGTTTTATCCTTCTGTGTATGAGGAGCATGATCTGTGCTGATCACCTGGATATATCCTTCTTTCAGGCCTTCGATCAGTGCATCTACATCCTCCCTTGTACGAAGAGGGGGATTCATTTTATAATTAGGGTCATCTCTTTCTATGTCATCGGATGTCAGAATAAAATGATGAGGGCATACTTCAGCTGTTACGTTCTGGATACCTTCTGCTTTTAACATTTTCATCATAATTGCCACGCCTCTGGTAGAACAGTGGCAAAGGTGCAGCTTTGCGCCGGTTTCAATAGCAAGCAGGGAGTCCCTGGCTGCAATGGTATCTTCTGTGGAATTACAGATTCCCGGAAGTCCCAGACGTCTGGCATTCTCATCATCATTCATACAACCATTTCCCCTGAGCGTCATGTCCTCACAGTGGTCAAAAATAGGCAGGCCGGCCTTTACCGCCTCTTCCATTGCCTGTTTACAAAGGCTTGCCTTCATAACAGATTTACCATCCTCAGAAAGGACCGTTACTCCAGCTGCGGCCATGCCTGCAATATCCGAAAGTTCTTCTCCCAGCTCTCCTTTGGTCATGGCACCTGCCTGGATAACGTGAATCGGTGAAACCTGCGCTGCTTTATTCTTCACATAGTTTGCCCTGTCCGGACTATCGATCACAGGAGTGGTATTTGGCATTGCAACCGCGGTGGTTACACCGCCTCTTGCAGCTGCCCTGGATCCACTTTCAAGATCTTCCTTCTCTGTCTGTCCCGGATCGCGGAAATGTACATGAAGATCCACAAGACCTGGCATTACCACCATTCCCTTGGCGTCTATAATAGTGTCATCTTTATCCTTTACCTTCAGCTTCTCTCCAACATCCTGGATTACACCATCGTCCAGATAAACATCCGCAATTTTATCCATCTTAGTAGCCGCATCCACAACACGTCCACCGCGAATCAGAATACCCATTTGGTTCTCTCCCTTCTGGTATAACGTAAACTTTATCACAACCTATCATACACGAATTTTTTCATTTAATAAAGAGTTTTTTTCCTTTCCTATATTTTTTCCATTCTATTTTCAGTGGAATTATTTTTTTGTCGCACAATTCTAATTATCCTTGACTTTTTAGGGTGCAAGTTATATAATCAATCCATGTCAAAGATTATTTAATGTAAAATCACTAGTTTTTAGAGATTATATATTTACATGATATAGTCTGTAAAATCTGGTGATTTTTTTCGCCAGAACAGCTTTTTAATTTTTATTTTTTATGGAGGTAACTCAAAATGAACAAGGGCACTGTAAAATGGTTCAACGCTGAAAAAGGTTATGGTTTCATCACAGGAGAAGACGGAGCTGATGTATTCGTACATTTTTCTGCAATCAATGGTGAAGGCTTCAAATCTCTTGAAGAAGGCCAGGCTGTAACATATGACTTAACAGAGGGCGCTCGCGGAATGCAGGCAGCTAACGTTACAAAGTTATAATTGAAGCAAAAATTTCCCCTCGGATGTTTCCGGGGGGATTTTTTTATATAAATCCCCTATTGTATAAAAAAGGGAGACAGCTTTTATTCTGTCCCCCATCACTTTACATTGCAGTCAGCAATCGTACTTTTATATTTCCCTTTATTTTGCTTCTATTATTCTGCGTCTGAACTAAGTCCATTCAGATAAGAATCAAGTGCAGAAGTATCCATAACAGTCTCTGTCGTTACACTTTCCTGCCCTTCGGTAACTTTCCCATAAACAGAGTAACCAATCCAGCATACAGCAACAATACATACAACAAGTGCCGCCAGCTTCTCAAGAGTAAGGATCAGTTTCTCCTTTTTCATAATTTTCTCACGGTTTGCTTTTTCTGCTTTATAAGCATCTACTTTCTTCTGACTCATAGTAGCACGTCTCCTTTGCGATGAAATATCGTCTTAGGTGAGTATAGCACACTTTCCTTTAAAATGGAAGTAGGTTTACTCACACTGCCACAATAATTCCACCATCATTTGCATACATGCTGCTGACCCCTGCAGTATCAAGAACCACGATATCCGCCAGTTTCATCTTCTCCAATATAGCTTCTTTTACCATATCTGCTTTCTTCGGATTATTACAATGGGAAATTGCAAGAACCTTATTCTCACTGTTCTCTGTCACTTCCATGATCTTATCTACCATTTTTACAAGTGCCTTATTCATGCCTCTGGCCTGATCCAACTGACAGATCGTGCCTTCCGGGGTAGAACCCATAATCGGTTTAATTTTAAGAGCAGAGGCCACAAGAGCCTTCACACGGCTGAGACGGCCATTTTTACGCAACGTTTCCAGATTCTCCAGGACAAAAAACGTATGCTGCTCTTCAATATATTTATTCACAACACTGACAACATCCTCAAAAGGAAGTCCGGCATCTTCGCATTCTGCAATTTTCATAGCGATCAGAGTCTGGCCAACGGAAGCAGAACAGGAATTAAATACATGAACCTGTACTGACTTTTTCTCCTCATGCAAAAGGCTTGCACCAAGAACTGCACTATTATAAGAGCCACTGAGCTCAGCGGAAAGAGTAACACAGTATACATGATCTGCCTCGCAGTCAAATGCCTTTCTGTAGCTCTCAGGAGATGGGCAGGCTGATTTCGGACATTCCGGGCAGGCCGCAACCTTCTGAAGGAAATCTGCCTGGTCAAATGTCTCATCATCTATTATATTCTCACTTCCAACAGTCAGTGTAAGCGGTACGGATACAAATCTTTCATCCTGCTTCCACTGCTCTAAGAGTTCTCCACAGCTATCTATCACAATTTTATAACTCAATTATATCGTCCTCTTTTCCGTAATATGTAGTTTTAAATACCACATCTATATTAACACATTACTATGTGTTTGAAAAGAGTTTTTTTCTTCCATTTTTATTCAAGTTGCTTTATAATAAAAGTCACCAGTAAATCTGGTTTTATGGAAAATATGGTTTTATATGAAAGGAGGCTTCTATGCTCGCTTTAAAAATCACGGATCTGAAAGATTTTACCAATAAGCTTTTTCTTGGAAAGACCTTTGACCACTTCTGGCTGAGCCAGGCTGAAATCGTCACAAGCAATATCTTTACCATCGACGGCAGACTTCAGAATGATTTTTTTGATAATGATGAACAGGAATTTTTAAATTCCAGTCATCGCACCTGTTCCCTGTGGAAAGAGGTAAAGCCGTTTTGCTACTCTGTTATACGTGGAAAACGGGCTCCACTTTCTTTTAAGATCGTACTTCAGTTTTCCCCCAATAAGGCGATTGCATTACTTCAGAACGGTTCCACCTCTCCTGAACTGGTAACAGGTTTATACCTGAATCTTCAATATAAGAATAAATCCTTATTCTGTACCACCGGTACCTCCCTGAAGACATTTCTTCCAAACAAGGAGCCTGATCAGCTTTGGGATCAGTATATGCTGGATTTCTTCCATCATAATAATCTGTCTGTGGAGGAATTGTAATTCTTTTCATTTCCCAGATAAAACGCAATCATATCTACAAACTCACTGTTAGTAGGTCTGAATTCAAGAGGATATCCGGCAATCTGTTCCAGTCTCTCCCGATGATTTTCCCAGCATACATTTACAATTGTGCGGATATCATGTTCAATGTTAGATGGCTTGGATTTGAATTTCTTAGCAAGTCTCGGATAAATATCCTTGGTAATTTTCATTGGTCTTTCCTGAAATTCCATTGTCATATGTATGGCTTCTGCCACAAAATAATATCCTTTATATTTCGATGTTGCTCCTAGTTTACGTATCGTTCCGTATACCTCTCTCATTTTCGTCCCTCCCACAATAAGTTACAATTCGTGTTGCTTTTTTGCAGCCTGTAATATTTTCTGCACGATATGCGCGGTAATTACAGCCAGCAATTCATTTGCCTCTATATGTAATACGAATTAAATTTCTCTTTTTTAGCTTTTGGAGACAAAAATTAAGAAATTTGTAATATTTTTTAGTATTTTCGAGCTTTTCCGCTTACTTTCATGAAAAAGAAGGTTTCTTTTGTGTAATAGGGACTTCCAGAGAAATTTCCCATTACACAAAAACAGACACTCAAAATGATTTTCTCAAATTGAATATCTGTTTGAAATAAACTCTAATCCGGATTTATGCTGTTAATTTTTTACAATCTGAATTTATTGGTTTGGATTTCCTAGTCTGAATTATTTGGTCAGCATCAGAAGGATTTCATTGCTTCTCTGTACAAATCTTGTCATTTCTTCTGGTGAAAGCTGTTTATGGCTCAGCATAGCAAGATCATATAATTCTTCACAGATAACCGGTGTTTTCTCAGAATCCTTATTGCCTGCAACGAACTGTACAAGTGGATGTTTCGCATTGAGCACCAGTGTTTCCTGTCCACCAAACATAGACGGATCCATACCATACATATTATACATCTTCATCATATCCTGCATACGACGGCTTTCCTCAGAAAGAGTCATCATTGCAGCAACCTTCTCATTCTTCAGGTTCTCAACTTTTACTTCCAGTTTCTCATTCTTTAATGCACTTCTGAATACTTCAGTAAGTGTCTTGGAAGTTTCTTCATCAATAGCGTTCTCCTCACGAAGTTCTTCTGAAAGATCCGCATCAATTCTCTTAAACTGGATTGTCTGGTCTTTCTGCTCTAAATGGGAAATAAACGCGCTGTCGATGTTATGTTTCAGAACAACCGCATCCTTGCCAGCTTCACGGAACATATTGATATACTGGCTCTGCTGGACTTCATCTGTCACATAAAAGATTGTAGTCTTCTCTGGCTCTTTCTTCTCTTCATTGTCAGCTTTTGTCTCAGATGTTTCCTCTGTTTTTGCATCTTCGGCTTTGGCCTCTTCAGCCTTTGCAGCTTCCTCAGGTTTCTTGTTCTCTTCTATACAATCCTTCAGAGTAAGATATTTACCATCAATATTCTTAAAGAGAATATAGTCGTTCATCTTGTCTGCAAATTTGCTATCTTTAATGCAGCCGTACTTAATAAATGGGCTGATATCATCCCAGTATTTCTCATAGGACTCACGGTCTGTCTTGCACATTCCGGTAAGCTTATCTGCAACTTTCTTGGTAATATACTCTGAGATCTTCTTTACAAATCCATCATTCTGCAGTGCAGATCTAGATACATTCAGTGGAAGATCCGGGCAATCGATAACACCTTTGAGAAGAAGCAGGAATTCTGGAATTACTTCCTTGATGTTATCTGCGATAAATACCTGATTATTATACAGTTTAATCGTTCCTTCAATGGAATCATACTCTGTATTGATCTTAGGGAAGTACAAAATACCTTTCAGATTAAATGGATAATCCATGTTCAGATGAATCCAGAACAGTGGCTCCTTATAATCCATGAATACTTTACGGTAAAATTCCTTATATTCTTCATCTGTACAGCTATTCGGATGTTTCATCCATAATGGCTGCGGATCACTTAAGGATACCGGACGCTTGTTAATTTTAACTTTATCTTTGGCAGGAGATACTTCTACAACTTCTTTCTCTCCTTTATCATTCTCTTTTTCTTCTGTCTTAGCATCCTCATGGATATGTTCTACAACCACATCATCGTCACGAAGTTCGGACTCATCGATTGTCTCATATTCCTGCGGTGCATTTTCTTTGGAAAGATAGATATTTACCGGCATAAAAGAACAGTATTTCTCAATTACTTCTCTCATACGATATTCATTAGAAAATTCTGTGCTCTCATCATTTAAGAACAAAGTAATCTCAGTACCAACTGTGGTCTTATTACCGTCCTGCATATCATATTCTGTACCACCATCGCAGGTCCAATGTACCGGAGTAGCGCCTTCTTTATAAGAAAGGGTATCGATCTGGACTTCATCTGCTACCATAAATGCGGAATAGAAACCAAGTCCGAAATGACCAATGATCTGATCATCTGTGGTCTTATCCTTATATTTGGAAAGAAACTCTGTAGCGCCTGAAAAAGCGATCTGTGTAATATACTCTTCAACTTCATCAGAAGTCATACCAAGACCAGTATCGATAAACTTCAGGGTCTTCTCTTCTGGATTTACAATAACGTGTACTTCAGCTTTATAATCATCTGGAAGTGTATATTCACCCATAACATCCAGTTTCTTTAATTTCGTGATCGCATCACAACCATTGGAGATCAGCTCTCTTGCAAAAATGTCGTGATCAGAATATAACCATTTCTTTATAATTGGAAAAATATTTTCACTGTTAATTGATAAACTACCATGCTTCTCAGCCATGCAGCTCACTCTCCTTTGTCTTCTTAATTATATCAACTATAATAATACCAAAATGACTAAAAGTCAAGAAAAATTTAGCACTCATTTTAAATGAGTGCTAGTAATCTATTGTTATTCACTTTGCACCAAGCAACCGCTTAAAGAATGCCAAAAAGGAGCACCCTTTTCGGTGCTCCTTTCTGTTCATGCCCATTTCTGAAAGTAAATACTTTCTGAGCCATTATTATTTCTTTTTATTGCGGTATACAAGAATTCCTGCGATCAAAACAACCGCTACAATCAGAATGATCACAAATGGAAGAATCGGAGTATTATCTCCTGTCTTTACTGCTTTCTTCTGATTTGCATCTGACTTATCTGCAGCAGGTGTCAATGTCTGATTCGGGGATGCCTTTACTGTAAAGTTCACTTTTTTGGTATCCTGTGTACCTGTATTCACCCAGTTACTTCCATCAAATTTCTGCTGGTTATAGGTAACTGTCAATGTATAATCTCCAGTCTTACCCATACGGAAGGTTGCAGAATACGGTGCGCCATCCCAGCTTCTTGTCTCAAGAACTTCCCAATTCAATGGCAGGTATCTTACATCTCCCTTGATCGGGTTCTCAATATCTGAGCCAGCACCAACTGCAGTAAAGGTTATTTTGGTTTCTGTAGTATAATCTCCATCGGAGCTGATTCCAGTGATCGTATTAGCTGCTGCATCTGAGACGATTGGTCCACGTTTTACAGATACATTTACGGATACAACCAGACTCAGATTATCTGGATTTGTAACTCCGTCTGGAAGAACCACGGTACCATTTACTGAGAATTTCTGAGCATCTGTACTCTTCTGATTATATGCGCAGCCCTTTACATCCCAATTTACAGATGCATTCATATCACCTTTATTGGTAGTGATCTTAACTGTAGATGGAAGCTGTAATCCATCAGCAGATTTCTCCACTCCATTTGCCACGCTGATATCTGATACCTTGCCAACTGCAGTAAGCTTAGTCGCTGCTTCTGTTACAGTAAAGCTTACCGGAATATTGTAGGAATCCAGCTGATCTGTTTTAATAGAAACCGTCTGGTTATAAGTTCCTGCTGTCAGTCCAACAGCTGGAGCAACGGTAAATGTCACGTTCTGATCTGCACTTGCTTCCAGTTCTGTCTGGGACGGAGCACTTACAGTGAATTCACCGTTTCCGCTTACAGCTACAGTGATACCGGTCAGTTTTACATTTCCATTATTTGAAATGCTGACTGTCTTAGATGCTGGAGCTTCTGTATATCCAGCTTCTTTACTGTCAAAATTTACTTCTGTAACGTCTGTAGTAAGTGATGGAGCCGGCTTTTCCTGTACTGTATAGGTTACTGGAATAGTCAGTAATGTTGTCTTTGAAGATGAATCTGCAATGATGATATTTTCTGTTATAGTACCTACTGTACTGGTATCTACAGGCTGTACCGTTAACACTGCAGTTGTACTTCCATCAGCTGGGAGATCTGTTCTGTCAAGTGCAGCCTGTACCTTTCCACTTTCTGTAGAAACTTCAAGATTTACAGTTCCTGTTCCATTGTTTTTCAGTACAACCGTCTTTGTTATTCCATCTGTACCTGCATTCTGCATAATAGCAGTGTCTGTGAAATCCACAATATTTGCGCTGTCATCTCCAAAACCGATTATTGGATTGTTCTGGACTGGCTCTTCCGGGTCTGTTCCAGGATTCTCCGGTACAACCGGGTCTTCAGATGACGGGTTCTCTGGTGTTGATGGATTTTCTGGTGTAGCCGGATCTTCTTCAGAAGGATTCTGGGGATCTGTATTTCCAGCATCGCTCTTACTATCTGTTACTGTCAGATTCGCTGTGAAAGATACCTCAGCACCTTCCTCAGTTGTATAAGTGATCGTATCACTATACGTTCCAGCTGCTGTGCCTTCTCTTGGCATCACCCATGCATCAACTGATTCCCCGGCTGCAAGCGAAGTCAGATCCTGAACCATAAAATGTTCCGGACTGATTTCCTGGAAATTAAGAGTACCTGTACCAGTATTCTTAATGGTAATCGTCTTCATCATAGAGGTTTCAGATTCTGCCTGTGTAAAGCCTGCTTCTGCAGTGCCAAAATCAAGAACAGTATCTCCATTTTCAGTTACAGCTTCTGCTGCATATACCGGCTCTTCAGAAGTAGCAGCTTCTTCCGGTGTTTCGCTCTGATCTGCTTCTGGAATTTCCAGATAATCTTCTGTTCCGATATCGATCACACTATCATCTGTACTATTATCCTGGGAAGCCGCACTGTCTGCTGCTGGTTCTTCAGAAGGCTGCATAACATCCTCTGAAGAATCTGTAGGCTCAGCGCCAATATCAATTACTTCTTCCTGCTGCTCTGCATCAGATGTATCTTCCACCTGCTGTGTACTCTCATCAGCAGAAGGATCTTCTGTTAAATCTTCTGTCGGAGCTTCCTCTGCCGGTTCTTCTGCCTGGATAACTTCCTGCTCGCTTTCCGGCATTTCTGTAGTCTCTTCTGGTGCTTCTTCTGGTGTAGCCACGATTTCAACTGTATTTGCTTTCAGTTCACCGGTTACTCCCATTTCTGATTTTCCAGTGATCTTCAGCTCAATCTTATTTCCCAGATCATCGTCTGTAAGTTTATAGGTCTTCTCTGTACCAACTTCCGTAAGCTGGTCTCCAACCTTCCTTGACCAGGAAAAACTTACATCATCATCTGTAAGCCCTTCTGGTGTAGCCTTGGTATAATCTGCACTTAATTCAGATCCAACCGCCGCAATTCCTTTAATCTTCAGCTTTCCTCCAAGCTCTCCCTCTGGTGCAGCTGATGCAAATACCAGAGAAGGAAGCAGTGAAAGCATCATAAGAAATGTCATGACCATTGCTATAATTTTCCTAGGTCTCATATGCCATCCTCCTTTACATTTCCCTTGGGTCAATTGTAACATTAATGTAACACATTTTAAATATTTCTACAAGCACTTTTTATTTTTCCGTAAAACAGTAGTACCTGTGTCCTTATTTACCATTATTATAGCAAGTAGTTTTTTATATATGTAATTTGAATTTTCTACGAATCTTATATAATCTTCCACTTATCACTGAAATCTGAAATCTCCCAGAAACCAGATCTGAATAATTCTGTTTTTTCTTAAATATTTAAGGTCCTTATCCTTCTACATATTAAAAAAACTTACCCCTCCACGATCAGATATTTCCCATCAGGAAGAGCAAATACTTCACTGGCCTCTTCCAGATCTTCTTTGCTCATGCCATCTACATCAGCTCCCATTCCAGACAGATATTTACGGACCTCATCGATAGAATCTGCTACTACAGCCATACAATCTTCCAGGAACTCTTCTGCCTCCTCATAAGTCTCCGCTACCGGTTCATCAAAAAGCTGATCCTGTTTTTCCAGAAATGTCTGGATGCACTCTTCTGAATACATAATTTTTTCCTCCTATTATAAACATTTTAAGCTGCTCTAAAGTATGTTAAAAAAACTTTCTGATTCACTGTGTTATTTCTCGCATTTTGCTTCATAGATATCCAGGATATCTTCCGGAGAATCAGCGAACTCATCTGCCCCATTCTCCTGCAATTCCTCTTTATCCCTGTACCCCCAAAGCACTCCGACAGTGTACATTCCTGCCGCTTTTCCTGTCTGCATGTCAGTACCGGAATCTCCCAGATAAATGCATTCTGCCGGTAAAATACCAAACTGTTCTGCAATTTTCAAAGGACCATCGGGCGCAGGTTTCTTCCGTACCTGTTCACTTTGTCCCATAACTGCATCAAAAAGCTGATTTCCAAACATTCTCTCCACTACCTTTATGGCAGCTTCATGAGGTTTATTGGAGCAGACACCTAGCTTTACTCCTCTTTTTTTCAGCTCGTTCAGTGTTTCTGGCATGCCAGGATAGTGCTGGATTTTATAGAACGGATTTTTATCAAATTCTGTCCTGTATAACGCTCTTGCTTCCTCGTAATGAATCAGCTCTGGATCCCCGGCATCGGCCAGAAGCCTTTTCACAAGCATATCAGCTCCATTTCCGCAATAATATTTATAATTCTCCACCGGCATTGGTTTCAGTCCATATTTTTCCACAACCGCATTTCCAACTACAGCCATGGAGTCTAATGTGTACGCTAACGTCCCATCCAGATCAAAAATACATGCTTTTATCATTTTTTCATTCTCCTTATGTCGACTCCCAATTTCTTTAGTTCATAGACCAGTCTTGCTACCGGAAGACCAACCACATTATTGTAATCTCCACATATTTCTTTTACATATATCCCAAATCTTCCCTGAATGCCATAGCTTCCTGCTTTATCCAATGGTTCCCCTGTATTCACATACTCCTGGAGTTCCTCTTTCGAAACAGGATAAAAATGTACATCTGTCTTTTCATGAAAAGTATAGGGTTTCCAGATGCCATTCTCTTTCAGCAGGATCGTTACGCCTGTATAAACCTGGTGCACTTTGCCCTGAAGCCTTAATAATGTATCCAGAGCGTCCTTTTTATCTACAGGTTTTCCCAGGATTTTCCCTTCATATGAAACGACCGTATCTGCACCTATGATCAGGCATGGAAATTCCTCTTCCCGGATTTTTTCAGAAACTGCTACTGCTTTATCCAATGACAGCTTTTCCACAATTTCTGCCGGCCTGGTCAGATTTGTTCTCTCTTCCCCATCGCTGACAACTACTGAAAAAACTACACCAGCTTTTGCAAGCAGTTCCTTTCTTCGTGGGGAACCTGAAGACAAAACAATTTTCTCCATAATCTCTCCTTTTCTGTCTTAACAGTATAACCCTCCATTTGTAGTGGTGCAATGATTTTTTTCTTTTCTTTTTGTCTTAAAAGTATTACAATAAGAACAACTCCAGTCTGCCTTCTCCGGGCAGATGGAAAATACTGAAAGGAGCAGACAATATGGCAAAAATAAACAAATATTGGGGCATGGTTGCACTTGGTGCGGTAACTGCTGCGGCAGCCGGCGCCGTAGCTGCTGCATTTGCAAAACGAAGAGCGCTTGAAGAAGCAGCTGACCTGGAAGAAGATTTTGAAGATGAGCAGGAAACAAACCAGCAGTCTGAAGAAAAAGAGAGTCGTGAAGATTTCGTATCCTGGGAGGCAACTTCCGATGAAAGTGATTTTTGCGAAGATTCTTCTGATGACCAGGAAGAAATTAGTGCGCCCAAAGAAACTGCTGGCGATAGCGAAGAAACAGATGCTGATACAACTGATGCAGACAGTGTAGATACTGCCCTTGAAGAAGCAGAAAAAGTTGCCGATGCGTTTGAAGAAGACCTCGCAGAAGCCGAGAAACAGCAGGATGAAGAGGAAGCTTCCATTCATATCGACTAATTAGATTTTACTCAAAAAGTACAAAAAATCCCATAAAAAAGTCCATGGCATAGGATTTCATTTCCTATTCGCCATGGACTTTTTATATAAATCATGCTTTTGGAAGTTTAAAGGAGCTCTTAAGGGAAACAATACGGTTAAATACCGGTGCTCCTTCCTTTGAATCGTGAATATCCGCACAATAGAAGCCATTTCTTACAAACTGATAGCTGTCCAGGCCCTTAGCCTTAAGAAGCTCTGGCTCAACATAAGCAGAAGTTTCTACAAGGGAGTTCGGATTCAGGTTCAGCTCACCTGTTTCTTTATCGTAAACACCTTTTTCTTCATCAACGATATTCTCATAAAGTCGTACCGGAACCTTACCTGCATTGGATGCTTCAACCCAATGAATAGTTCCCTTTACCTTACGGCCGTCTGGTGCATTGCCGCCTTTGGTCTCTGGATCATAAGTACAATGTACGACTTTAACAGTTCCATCGTCATCAGCCTCATATCCGGTACAGGTAACAAAATATGCATTCATGAGACGTACCTCTGTGCCAAGGAAAAGACGTTTATATTTCTTAGGCGGCTCAACCATAAAGTCTTCTCTTTCGATATAAAGTTCCTTTCCAAATGGTACTTTTCTGGTTCCAAGTGCTTCATTCTCCATATTATTCGGTGCATCCAGATATTCAATCTGTCCTTCCGGATAATTGTCAATGACCAGCTTGATCGGATCCAGAACTGCCATATAACGAGGTGCTTTTAATTTAAGATCCTCACGGATACAATATTCAAGCATTGCATAATCTACAGAGCTGTCAGCTTTGGATACTCCACAAAGCTCTACAAATTTCTGAATGGATTCCGGCGTATAGCCACGACGTCTCAGACCAGAGATGGACACCAGTCTCGGATCATCCCAGCCATCAACGATTCCAGTCTCTACCAGCTTCTTAATATAACGTTTACCAGTTACCACATTTGTAAGATAAAGCTTGGCAAACTCGATCTGTTTCGGAGGATGTGGATATTCCAGTTCCCTTACCACCCAGTCGTAAAGCGGTCTGTGATCTTCAAACTCCAGAGTACAGATAGAATGCGTAATTCCCTCGATTGCATCCTCGATCGGATGGGCAAAATCATACATTGGATAAATACACCAGGTATCACCAGTTCTATGATGACTTACATGGGCTACTCGATAGATAACCGGATCACGCATGTTCATGTTCGGAGACGCCATATCGATCTTCGCTCTCAGAACTTTCTCACCGTCCGCATATTTGCCCTCTTTCATTTCCTCGAAAAGCTGAAGATTCTCCTCCACGCTTCTGTTTCTGTATGGGCTTTCTTTTCCAGGCTCTTTTAATGTTCCACGGTATTCTCTGATCTGGTCAGCGGTCAGATCACATACATAAGCTTTGCCCTTTTTAATAAGCTTCACTGCAGCTTCATACATCTGTCCGAAATAATCAGAAGCAAAGAACAATCTGTCTTCCCAGTCAGCGCCCAGCCATTTAATATCTGCTTTAATAGATTCTACAAACTCTGATTTCTCTTTCGTCGGGTTTGTATCATCAAAGCGCATATTAAATTTACCATTATATTCTTTTGCCAGTCCTGCATTTAAAAGGATTGACTTTGCATGTCCTATATGAAGATAGCCATTTGGCTCTGGCGGGAAACGTGTATGAACGGTATCATAAACTCCTTCTGCCAGGTCTTTATCAATAATATTCTCAATAAAATTTTTGGAAACCTTTTCGTTCTCCATGGTTCTCCCTCCTGAAATCAACTCTTTTATAACAAAAATATCACTATTTTTAATCTCGGTTGATTTATCTTATCATAAATAGGTACATTTTAAAAGTTTTTCTTATAAAAAACTTGATTTTTATACCATATTATGAGAAAATACATTTTTGTTATAAAAAAAGTCCCTGATTTATAATCAAGGACTTAAAAGCTGATGACGGGAATCGAACCCGTGACCTCCGCCTTACCAAGGCGACGCTCTACCGACTGAGCCACATCAGCACTCTTGTGCTTCGGCGTTTCTGCCGCTCACAGTTGATTATATTACCAGAAGCCAGCTCTATTGTCAACAGTTATTTTCATATTTTCAAAAATATTTTTCAAAATATTTTCAAAGCCATATTTTTCAATACTTTTTTAATTTTTTTAAAAATATAAACAAATCAGGTGAATCATTTTAAAGCTCTGCTGTCCCAAACTTTTTAATTCAGCACAGCAGAGCATTTTATTACTTCCTGGAAACAACCACATTTCTCACAAAATCAGTATCTGTGAGAAAACGGTCGCTCTTTTTCTTGTTCGTAAACACAGCCGCACCATTGTGGTTTGCTGCAAGATCGAATTCCACTTCATTTTCCTTTACAGTTCCATTTACCACCTGATCAATTTTCTCAAGTTCATAACGTACCGTTTTTTCTTCCTCGACCTTGTAATGTCCTGCCGGAATGGTAAAGACAATTCTCTTGCTTACATCAGCTCTTGTATCTGTATTTTCTTTTGTAAATTCTATAATATCTGTATAAATATGTTCTTCTCCATCCAGATCTGTTCCTTTCACAGTAAATGTAAACACTGGATTTCCCTGTGCCCAGACGATCTCGTCCCCATGCAATACCTTATCCACAGAAATCGTTACCATTTTCACATCAGACAATGAGAATTTCTGTATTTCCGGTATATTTTTTATAACACATTTTACAGCCTCTCCTTTTTTGTATCCCGAAGGAGCACTAAGCTCTGTCAGTACATATTCCCCTGCTGTCAGCTTATTGATTCTATGTGCCGTTTCTTCTGACTCCCAGGTATCTATCACATTGCCACTTGCATCTGTAAGCTGCAAAACTGCACCTGCTATCGTTTTTCCCGTAGCTTTATCTGTTTTAAGGAACTCCACCTTTGTGTAAGTATTTTCAATCACAATTGTGTGCCCATTTTCATTTTCCACAAGACCATTTTCATCTACTGTAAATTCATGAAAGGTTTCATCTGCTACATAACCATCTGGTGTATTTGTTTCCTGAAATAGGTAAGTTCCAGGCACAAGTCCTCTTATCTCAATAAAACCGTCCTTATCTGTAATATAGCTTTTTCCTGTATCCTGTGTTTTTGTCTTTTCCCACAGAAGAAAACCTACCCCACCAATTCCTTCCTGTGGTTTTCCATTCTCCTGCTGTGAGATTTTCTTTATGCGGATGTACGTCTCTTCGTCTTGGAATATTACTGTTTTCTCTGGCTCTTCTTTTCTTATCCCAACAGTAGACGGAATCTCATTAAGCGTATATCCAGCAGGTGGTTTTATTTCTTTCACAAGATAATTTCCAAGATAAAGACTTCCAGATACCCCTCTTCCATCTGCACCAGTTGTAACTGTATCAGCCACTTCTCCAGATTTGAGTAAAATATTTCCAGCAGATGACCGGATATTCTCTGCTGCTATAATCTGAAACACACCGTTTTTCAGATTTTTCTGGTTCCGATCTGTTTTACATATGGTAATGCTGCCCATCGGTGTTTTTTCTTTTATGATCACCTGGGTCTTTTCTGTGTTTTTTGATGTAGATGATGGGACGCCTCCTATCCATCCAAAACTGCTGGTTGCAATATTATATATGTGGGCTTCCAATATGTCCGGATCTGGATTTGCAACATAGTATTCCTGTAAACTGCAATTACTTTTCAGTCCTACTCTTAGTAATAACCGGATGCTTTTACCGTAACAGTTTTCTGGCATATTTCCAGTTGAGGTAAGAGCAATTGTAGAATCATTGACAGTCACTGCCCATTCTGTACTATTTCCTCCAGCCGGGCCAAAAGACGCCAGCATATTCTGGTCTTCATATACTTTAGCTTCTTTCAGTTCAAAACAATTCTCCAGATCATCCTGTATTTTAAAATTTACTATTTTCCACTCTCTTCTATTGGAAGGAATTTTCTGTATAATTTCAAATACCGTTTCGAACTCTCTGCCCTGGAATTCTGTGGTGCTTACTCTTTGTCCATCACTAAGAATCCATTTTTCAGGATTATCCGGTTCAATTCGGTTAATGCTTGCCCTGTCAGCAACTGTATTTGAAGTAAGTGTAGTTTCCTGTGTATCTCCTTTGTGTCTGGTAGTAACCGTAAACCTGTTGGTCACTGCATAAGATGCCACCGTTCCGTTATAACTACAGGACAGCTGTTCCGGCACCATTTTAACATTTACGATCACATCATAACTCTTTCCATAAAAAGATCTATCCCCAAGCGCTGCATCTGTTGCCTTTAACACGATTTTCTTTCCAGTTACAGTTACCGCAAACCGCCCGTCAGCACGTGCCTGTCCATTTTCATAAACAAGTATGGAATCACTTGTCTTTTCCACTCCTGCCGGCAATGTATCTGCTATTTCCAGTTTTGACAGATAGCCGCCAAATTCGTTATCAGGTACTGCTATACTCATTTTATATTGGTAAATGCTGTCTGGCCCCGGCAGAAGTAAATCCGTCTTCCAGATTCCTTCCTTTGGATTTGCTGTATATTTTTTCACCTCTCCACTTTTTATTCTGTTCTTTGTCTTTATACAGCTGGTAGTCACCTCATTGGACCAACTTTTTCCTTCCTGCCCGCTTTTATGTTTGCAGGTAATAGATGCTTTATTTTTTACTGTATACTGATAGGTATCTCCGTTATAAGCCGGAGTTATTTCCGTAGGATCCATTTTTACTTTTATCTGGAACTCATATGTTTTTCCATAAAAATCAGCGGACGCCAACGCAGCTGGTGTTGCCTCAAAATTCAATACGTCTCCACTTGTAGAAATGTTAAACCACGAACTCACATCTGTTTCTGAGGGCAGCATCTTCACCGCTGCATAACCACTGTAATCCACACCTGCCGGTAACGTATCTGTAACTTTACAAATGCTGTAATAATATGCAGAATGCTCTTCTGGCACATCTGTCTGTATCGTATAAAAATATTCAGAAGTACTGCTTGGAAGACTATTGGTATCTCCCTGTGCCAAAAGGTCATTTCCCGTTTTTTTCACTAATTCAGGATATTCAACCGGTCCATATCCCTTCGCATCCCAATTAAGTCCGGCTGAAGTTTTGCAGGTTCCTGTTTTTATGTCCTCAAATGTTTTTTGAATCCTGGACGCAGTTTCTATAGAATGTGAACCATAGCCAGGCCTTAAAATAGCCAGATAAAATCCTGATGAATTATCCAGTTCATAAACAACTGTATTTTCCGGTACCTCTCCCTGCACTTCCGGCGCAGGCGCAGTCAGCACTTCATACTCTTTTGAAAAAAGAGTCTTCTTTTCCACATTTACCACAGAATTTTTTGTAGCATAACGATGTCCTATCGTACCATTTTGAAGTTTGATGCCAAACCTCTGATAAAGATCAATATCCAGCCATCTAAAACGGTAATTCCCTGTTACAGGTGTCCTTGTTCCGCTTTTTACAATATCTATTTTAATCTCCTGCGCAGCAAGTTCATCCTTAAACAATATCCACAGATCATTTGCATCACTGACGCCAAGCATCGGATATATTCCGGTTATTTTTTCCCCGGTATAATCATATGTATAATCCTGGTAGTTGGTACAGGTCATAAACAGATCCAGCTTCGTATTCGTCTTCTTGTCATATCCCACATTGCTGATCCTGAAACCAAATTTTCTCTTTGCATTGTTATTTAGCGGTACATAATAGGGGCCATTTACATCTGAATTTTTTCTTACCCCGGCAATTACATCACTTCCTGCACTGCTCCATCTGTTGACTTTTGTATCTGCATTCCAGCCAAGTCTCGTGTATTTGCTGCTAAAATAAGATTGCCCTATTGTAACAGGTGTAAAACCTCCACTTCCATTTTTTACAGGAGAGCCTTCCTGCACATAATCTTCAGGCGCAATATACGTATCGATCAGACTATCTGTCTCAGCTTCAATCTCCTCTGAACCGACTTCCAAATCCTGAAAATCAGCACGAAAGCCATCATCTTCCTTGGAGTCTTCAGCGGAAAAGAACTCTTTCTCCGGGTTTTCCTCTGTTTCCTCTGGAAACAGAGTATTTCCACCTGGTACTGTCCATTCATCAAAATCTTCCGTCAAATTTTCTTCCTCATGCAGATTTTCTTCTGACTCATCCATTCCTTCCTTGGATTGCATTGTATCTTCTTGTATTATATCTTCTTGCATCGTATTTTTCAGTATCGTTTTCCCGGCGTCTATTGTTTCTTCCTCTTCAATGTTTTCTCCCTGTCCAATTTCCTCCTGTGCCCCAATTGCAAGACCTGGATAGGACATTGCCATTGGCACAGCCAGCATTACCGCCAATATGGCATTTCTCATTTTCCGGTATTTCATCCTATCCTTCCTCCTTTTGATCCACATCACTCTGTCTAAGATACTCCTGGTAAACTTCCTTCATTGTTTTACTGCTGTCCTGCTTCTGTATCACGCTTGCTATAACCGGTACATTATAACTTTTTTCTGTATCCAGTTCTCCTTCCAGATATGGCACCATCACAATCTCCTGAAACAATGGAACAGTAGCTTCTCCTGGTTTTAGTACGCTTTTATAGCCATAAATGTATTTTCTGTTTCCCTCAACCCCCTCTTTCGATAACAAAGTCCATTTCGTTTCATCTGCCTGAAATATAAACAGCTCCCTGTTTTCTTTCTGTGTCTTTTTTCCGGTAACCGTATCCAGAACCAAAATACTCTGCATCGGAATATTTACTTCCAGAAAAACATTTGCATCGTTTTCTCCTGTATTTTGAACCACCGGGTCTTTCTTCAGCTTCTGTCCCGGATAAGCCCTAAGCGCCAGTGCAGCATCCCAGTTTGCTTCTATGAGCTGTGCTTTCACAGAGCCTGCTGTAAATACATTTTTAACCTCATTTACAGATTTACTTAAATATGCAGCTGTTCCTCCTGCTGAGATTAAAATTCCCATTGCACCAGCTGCCACCAGCAGATATTTCTTTCTTTTCACCCAGACTCACTCTCCTTTTTTATAGCTTCACCTCCAGACATTTCTGTACAAAAAGAAAATGCCAGCAAGAAAAATAAAACTGCTGCTTTTCCTCTTCCACTTCCCAGAAATTTTAATATATAGCCTGCAAACGGAACATAAAAAATTACTGTTCCGCATACATTTTTCCATTTTACAGGCTGTATATCCTGGCTATCATTCGCATCTCCTTTTGTAATAAAAAACTGCTTTTCTTTATTATTTTCCACAACACGATGCGTGATCATTGTCTCTCCCTTGTCTGCAGTAAATGTTATTACTTCTCCCTTTTCAATCGCCTCAGGAGCCTTTTTCTTTATATACACTGCACTACCTACCGGAAGGGCTGGCATCATGCTTCCGGAAGCAACCACATAACACTTCATTCCATACAACTGTGGAAAAGAAAGAACGATCAGTATCACCACAATCATCATCGTTATGAATTTTCCCAGCACCCTTACCAGGCTTATGAATTTCATGTGTTTCTTTCCTTTCTACACTGTTTTCTTCCAATCATGATCATAGCGACCAGTGCCGCAAACAGTGCGAACCATTTTCCCACAATTCTCGTTTCATCCCCTGTTTTCGGGCTTGAAGATGCCGTTGCATAGATTTCTGGTTCTTTTCCAGTTGTATTATTTCTGCCATTTTGGCTTTCCCCTGTATCTTCCCGGGAAGTTTCCATACCAGAACTGCTTTGTTCCTTATGGGAATCACCAGCTTCACCTTGAGCAGAAAATACCCATTTCACTTTTCCCAGAAGTTCCTCATATTCATTATCCATGTTTTCATCTACAGATAATTTCACCACAAGATTTCTCCCCTGACCAGGACCAAATATTCCAAGATCAATATCTTTTTTCATATTCCAGCCAGTTCCTGTAAGATTTCCATCCACAGAACCCTGATAAAGCACTTTTCCATTCTCCCGGATCTCTATAATCCCATATCTGCTCAAAAGCTGCTGAATCTGTTCCAGATTGTTTTGATCCTGCTTTGTTGGCTCCGCGCGCAGATACATACGAATCGTATTATCCGAAGTATTCGAAAGCCGTATGGTCTGACTTCGTGAACACCCAGGCTGTAAATTTTTAAAATTGGCAAACAGATCCGTCGATTCACCTCCGATCGTAAGCCTGTGATTCTGATCAAACACAACACTTGTCACTGTCTCACAGGTGCAGGGCTGATACCGGATTCCCAGATCCTTTTCCTCTTTTCCCCATATATTTTTCATTTCCCCGCCTTCTGCCTGAATGCTTTCCAGATTTACAATAATCCTCGCTTCTTTATTTTTATAACGGTTATCCGCTTTTTCAGACAGATAATAGCTGTCCATCAAAGGTTTCTCTGTACTTTTCCCGGCACGAAGCACATCTTTATAATACCAGTATCCATCATCCTCATATTTCCATAAATCCGTATTATAATGGATTTCGATCATCTCAGGATCCAATCCAGGCTCCTCTGCAAACCCACCTGCATCGCTACTATTTCCAAAGGTTCTTCTAATTTTTACCCTGACAAAGGAATCCACATCTCCTTCATTTTTTATATAGACCTCCTTTACCACTTTCTGACCTGGATCTACATGATCTGGTCTGTTGTAGTTCTCATCTATAGAATTTTTGTAGGATGTCATGGACAAAAGATTGATGGCATATTCCGAAACATTCCAGGCTGCCAGTGCACTGCCTGCTGCAAATAAGATCCCTGCGAGCACCGTTATGAAGATCCATGGAAATTTATGATTCTTCATAATACCTCTTCCTTTCTGATCAGTTCTCGTTGCTACGGTCTACTTCCTGCAAAGTACCTCCTTTAATTTCTTCATCCAGCATACGATATGCTTCTGACTGGGTTGCAAATCCTTTACTCTGAATTGCCTGGGCTGTTACCTTAAGCTGGTAATTGCCAACTTTTTGCATTTCAGTCTGATTCCAGTCTGTAGGAATTACAATATTGGTAAACAAAGTAGATTCCTCTCCAATATTGAAAATCCCGTTTCCTTTTTCTCCCATATAATTAAAAACAAGTCTGGATGCAGTTGAACGGGTTGTATCCTTTACCCATAAAGGATTTACCATAGGATATGCAGCAAGCTGGGCGAGATTATAACCAGGAATGTGATCCTGAATAAGTCCTGTTCCTGTTCCATCTTTCTTGTCGTAACTTCCATTAAACGTCTTATCGAAATAAATGGTTTTATAAATAAGATTCAGAGCCTGACTATCTGCAACCGGAGCTCCCTGACTATCCAGAATATCAATAGACATTCTTACGTAACATGGCTCGTCTCCATTCTTACCGGAAGTAATATTTTTCACTGTTGGATTCTTATAAACAGTGTAGCCTGGATACATATTTTTTCCATCCTTTTCTTCTGGATCCCAGCTTGTTTCTTTCAAGCCGATATCCAGATCTCCTGTTGTAAATACATTCGTCTGTACGGAATTCTCTGTAAAGTATGCCATTGTATTTCCAATTCCAAATAACATGGCACATGAAATGGCTCCGGCAAATAAAATATTTCTTTTCTTTCTGCTAATTTTCATTTTTCATTTCCTTTCTATCCTTCAAAGTTAAACAGTCCTGCTTCATAGGCATTTTTCGGGTTATCCAGTCCAAAAAATGCTTCTCCTGTCATCTGTTGGAGAACCTGTCCTGAAATTTTAATGTCCACGCCTCCTATTTCCTGTATCCAGGCCTGTCTTTTGTTATTCACAGTTTCATCCACCTGCACGTTTGTAAACAATGGCACTGTAGTCTCCTGCTTACCAGCCAGGCTTCTTTTCAGTATTTCTGAATAATAAAAGCACTGCACAGGATCTGCCCCCGACTGACCTTCAAACCGCACCCAGTCACCTTTTGCCTTGTCATCACTGTTATAATCCAGGGTATATACTTGTGCTACTTTCTCCATGTCCTGCCGGCTTAAGATTTTCCCCCTCTTGCTTTTGTCCTGACATTGTTCTGAATAAACAAATTCACATTTCAAAGCTACCAGTTCATTCAGATCCAGTTCTGAAGTATTGGTTACCTGAGGATCCTTTGGAATTACAACTCCGGGAACTGTGAGAAGCGCCTTTTCAGCTTCCCAGGATGGCTCTTTAAGCTGCGCATCCAACCCCTTTTCCCCAGCAAATACAAGCTGATTGATATTTTGGCTGCTATCATTCATATATGCCAGCGTACTGCCAGCACCTGCAACAAAGCAAAGGCCTGATAAGATTGCTATTGCCGCTTTCTTTTTTCTCATAAGGACCTCCTTACAATTCTGCAAAAGCCTCTTCCGGTGACAGAAAACCTTCTGCCTGGACAGACTCTTCGTACACAAGAATATCAAACGGTATCATATTTTCTTTTTTTATCGTATTTTTTATAACAATATTATCAAAAACTGTTTCTGTTTTTTCTCCTGGAAGTACTTTTTTCTGATAATAATAATATTCATCTTTTCCAGTTTTCCAACTGCTGTTAATGAGCAGCGGGTCGCATTGCTCCTGTGCAGCCCGGTCACTGAATGTTACTTTTACCCTTACATATACCGGAATCGCCGAGTCATTTACGATACAAGGCTTTTTCTTTATCACCGTACCAGGAGCCGGATCCTCAGGGGGATCAAAATCTTCTTCGATATGGGTATTGTTTCCTACTGCTTTTATCTGGTTGACAGCTTCCTTTCGGTCAATCAGGTAAGCATAGACCATAGAACCTGTCATTCCCGCAGTGAGACAGCATACAAGTGCAAATATCATCCATCTTTTTCTCATGGATCATTCACAGCAGGTCTCTGTCCTGCCGCCTCCTTTCTATATGTTCTTCCTGCATGCAAAGCAATACTGTAACTATGTTGCAATAAACCGCTTTACAATGCACCAAAAATCAGCACAATGGAATCACCTCCTTTAAAATTCAATAAATAATGAAATCAATTAGGGAATTGGCGGATACGTTGCACCGACGAAATGAGTCGCATTTTGGAGATTGAATCTGAAAAGTCACAGAATATCTTAGAATAAGAATTAAGAAATTTCACAAAGCAATATCAGACATTATGGCACATGTCTTCTATCTGTATTAAACAATTTTAATATTTCAATTTGATTTTTAAAATAGTAATATGGATTTTAATAACTGAATTAACATTTAAGAATTATAGATGAAATTGACGCGTCATTTCTGACGTATTGATTAATTGATATGATATCATGTTTTCCGGAAAAGTCAATACAGGAAATCTTAAAGAATTATAAATTTTGAACTCCACCGTTTTCATGCTCCCTATGACAATCTGAAGCGTGTCACTTAAGAAATATTCTCTCAGACACGCTCCAGCACTTCACGGATCTTAGCCCGGATTCTCTGCAGGGCATTGTCAATAGACTTTGGCGATTTCTTTAAAATCCTGCCGATTTCCACATATCCCTTTCCCTTCAGATACAGATCCAGCACCTGATTTTCCATGGGACTGAGATAATCCGAAATTTTCTGCCTTAGATCCTGGGTTGTTTCCTGGTCAATGATGATGGCCTCCGGATTTTCCACACTGAGTTCCCAGATCGGACTGTTTTCATCCTCCTGATTCAGGGACACGTAGGAATTCAGCGGAAGATGTTTCTGCCGGTTGGAATTCTGGATCGCGCTATAAATCTGACGGTCTATGCACATTCTTGCAAACGTAGCAAAGGACGCCTCTTTATCTGGCAAAAAATCACGCACAGCCTTAAACAGCCCGATCATGCCTTCCTGGATCAGATCATCAGTATCTCCCCCGATGAGAAACATGGCCCGGGCTTTCTGGCGCACCAGGCCTTTATATTTCTCCATGAGATAATCCTCAATGGCTGTCTCTCCATCCCGCAGACGTGCGATCAGTTCTTCATCACTTATATTATCGAACTTTCCCATAGTTCCTCCGGATCTTATTTCATTCTCTGGCGGACTACCTCATAGGCAAGAATGCCTGCTGCCACAGACGCATTCAGGGAATCAATATCACCCTTCATTGGAATGGCTGCTACAAAGTCACATTTTTTCTTTACAAGACGGCTGACGCCCTCTCCCTCATTTCCAATCACCACACCCATCGGTCCGGTAAGGTTCAGGTTATACATCAGCTCTCCGCCCATATCGGCACATACAAACCACATGCCTTCTTTTTTCAGTTCTTCAATGGTCTGGCCCAGATTCGATACTTTCGCAACAGGTGTATAATTCAGCGCTCCTGCAGATGTTTTGGCAACTGTGGAAGTAAGTCCTACCGCATGACGCTTGGGAATGATCACCCCGTGGGCACCTGCAAGGTTTGCTGTACGGATGATCGCACCCAGATTATGAGGATCTTCAATATCATCAAGCAGGAAAATAAAAGGAGCCTCCCCCTTTTCCTTTGCTTTATCCAGAATATCCTCCACAGTGGAATACTCATAAGCAGCTACCTGTGCGATAACCCCCTGGTGGGCACCAGTCTCACTTAACTGATCCAGACGTTCTTTCTGTACAAAATTAATGATCGTATCTTTTTTTCTCGCTTCCCGGATGATTGTCCGCACGGGACCATCCTGGCATCTGTCCAGGACAAAAAGCTTATCCACACATTTTCCTGAACGGAATGCCTCTAAAACCGCATTTCTTCCTTCAATCTGCTCGCTCATCTGCAGCCTCCTGTTATTTATTGTTCCACATAATTGTAATTTATAACAATATTACCCTTTTATAAATTTTCTTCTGGGATTCCTTTTCTTACCAGTTCCACGATCCGGGAATGATCCTCTTTCAGATACAGATATCCCATCAATGCCTCAAATCCTGTCGCCCTGCGGTAGTCAGCCATTGTGGCATGCTTGGCCATTGTGGGGGAATGGGCATTTCTCCCCCTTTTATAAACGGCAAGCTCTTCCTCTGTGAGAACAGGCTCCAGAAGCTCCATCATTTTCGACTGTGCCCCTGCCTTTACCAGGCTGCTGGCCTTCTTATGAAGCTGGTTCACCGGGCAGTTGCCCTTTTTTACAAGGACAGTCCGGATCACCAGTTCATAAACTCCATCTCCGATATACGCCAGTGTTAATGGAGAATAGGTACGCAGATCCCTGTCTTTTAGTCCAAACAGTTCTTTTAATTCACTTAAGCCCGTTTCCATTTTACTCCTTCACGTGTATCCTTAAGAACAATTCCTTTCGCAAGGAGTTCATCACGGATTTCGTCTGCTCTGGCGAAATTCTTCGCCTTTCTTGCTTCCTGGCGCTCTGCGATCAGATCTTCAATCTCTTTGTCAAGGATTTCTTCTTTCTTTACAGCCACAAGGCCAAGTACGTCACACAGCTTCACAAGGATTTCAAGAAGTCCTTCTGCAAATTCTGCGCTGCTGTCTTCTGTCACATTTGTATTGGCAAATTTAACCAGCTCAAATACAGCTGCAAGTGCATCAGCTGTGTTAAAATCATCTTCCATTGCCTCTTCAAATTTCTTTACATAGCCATCTGCTTCTGTAAGAAGAGCCTTCTCTGCCTCTGTCATCTGGGCAATGGCTGCTTTCTCTTTACGGTCTTTCAGACGTCCTGCTGCCTCTGTGATTCTCTCCAGGGCATTCTTGGAGGATTCCATAAGGTCTGCACTGAAATTCAACGGACTTCTGTAGTGTGCATTAAGCATGAAGAAACGAAGCACCTGCAGATCGTACTGCTGGCTGATTTCACGCACAGTGCGGAAATTTCCAAGGGACTTGGACATTTTACGGTTATCAATGTTCAGAAATGCGTTGTGCATCCAGTATCTTGCAAAAGTTTTGTCATTGCAGCACTCACTCTGCGCGATCTCATTCTCATGGTGTGGGAAAATCAGATCCTCTCCGCCTGCATGAATATCGATTTCTTCCCCGAGATATTTCTTTGACATAACGGAGCACTCAATGTGCCAGCCAGGACGACCGTCGCACCATGGAGAAGTCCAGTATGGCTCTCCTTCTTTCTTTGGTTTCCACAATACGAAATCCAGCGGATCTTCCTTCTGATCCTCACCGGAAACCTGAAGTGCACGGAAACCGGACTGGAGATCATCCAGGTTCTTGTGGGAAAGCTTTCCATATTCCTTAAATTTCTTAACACGGAAATATACAGTACCATCTGCAACTGCATAAGCATAGCCCTTATCCATAAGAGTCTGGATCATGCTGATCATGCCATCGATTTCCTGTGTTGCCTGAGGATGTGTGGTAGCAGGTTTTACATTCATTCCTGCCATGTCTTTTTTGCATTCTTCAATATATCTGGTGGAAACTTCCTCAGCGGAAACGCCTTCTTCAATTGCTTTTTTGATGATCTTGTCATCTACATCTGTAAAGTTGGATACATAATTGACTTCATATCCTTTATATTCCAGATAACGGCGGACTGTATCAAAAATGATCATCGGACGTGCGTTTCCAATATGGATCAGATTATATACAGTAGGTCCGCAGACATACATTTTTACCTTTCCCTCTTCCAGCGGTACAAATTCCTCTTTCTGACGGGTCAGTGTATTAAAAATCTTCATTGTATTTCTCCCTCCGGTCAGTAATTATTATTTCCTGGTAACTGTTCTAAGTCAGTTACATTTCTTGTATAAAAGGCAGACAGCCTGGGATGCGATTCCTTCTTCCCTTCCGGTAAAACCAAGCTTCTCTTCTGTGGTTGCCTTGATGTTCAGCTGAGCCGGATCCATGTGAAGCGCAGTGGCTATATTCTCTTTCATCTGGGGAATATGAGGCGCCATCTTCGGCTTCTGTGCAATGATCACTGCATCAATATTGCCCACACCGTATCCTTTTTCATCCAGAAGAGCTGCTACATGCTCCAGAAGCTTCACACTGGAAATCCCTTCGTATGCCGGATCTGTATCCGGAAAATGCTGTCCGATATCCCCAAGAGCTGCTGCTCCCAGAAGAGCATCCATAATGGCATGGATCAGTACATCTGCATCTGAATGTCCCAGCAGGCCTTTTTCCCATGGGATCTTCACTCCGCCGAGAATCAGCTCTCTGTTCTCTGTCAGTCTGTGTACATCATATCCCATTCCAACTCTCATAAGGTTTTCCACATTTTATCCCTGCCTTTCTTTTCTAAAGGGAATTTTCGTATAGAGCGAAAAATCCCCATGCTATCGTTGGCTATTATACATGATTTCAAACTAAAAAGCAATCCACTTGGGATTTAATCTCCCACAAAAAAGGCCCTCCGTTTCTTCCGGAAGGCCTGACTGTACCATAAATACAGAAAGATTATTCAGCTTCTGCGATTACCTCAACTTCGCAAAGAACGTTCTTCGGCAAAGTCTTGACTGCAACGCAGGAACGTGCTGGTTTATTTACGAAATATTTCGCATAGACTTCATTAAACTTGGCGAAATCCCCCATATCAGCAAGGAAACAGGTGGTCTTAACAGTCTTCTCATAGCTGCTTCCAGCTTCCTTCAGTACTTCACCAAGGTTCTTCATAACCTGCTCTGCCTGGGTCTCAATGGTATCTCCATTGATCTCGCCTGTTGCAGGATCTACCGGAATCTGTCCGGATGTAAATACTACTCCATTTAAGATCATTGCCTGTGAATATGGTCCGATTGCAGCTGGTGCCTTATCTGTATGAACTACTTTCATGATATAAATCTCCTTTCGTGACTGCTTTCATCTTCTCTCAAACACACTCTATCGCGAAAAAATGTCAGTGTCAAGCAATATTTTTGTATCTATTTACGTTTCTCTTTACCAGTTTAAATAATAATAAGTCAGTGCGGAAATCTTCCGGATATTGGATACTGCATCCGCTTCTTTTCCAGCATTCTCAGACATTACACATAAAATATAATCGGTTCTGTCCCCATACACGATTGCGATGTCATGCTGGTTTTTGTCATTTTCCCCTGTTTTATTGGCGACCTGGACAGATTCTTTAAGTGCTCCCGGAATCTTGATTCTTGTGTCCTGGTTCAGAAGTAAAGACAGCATCTGTCCGGAAGCATCCTGGCTTACACATTCCCCACGGTAGATCTGCTCCAGTAACGTACCACAATCCTCTACTGAGGTGCTGTTACTGCTCCCTAGTCCTACAGGCTCCGTTGCCGACGGCGCAAGAGTATGCAGAACTGCGGTTTCTTTGTAGCCCTGCTGGCGGAGATACCGGTTAATTGCCCTTGCCCCTGCATTAAACTGGCTGGAGCCGGTCTGCAGCCTCACCATTTCATTAAAGGATTCATTGTCACTGTAGGTCACCATATTTTCCATCAGACGGTACAATTGATTGCCCACTGTATCGCTTGCAGGATCTGCCTTCAAAAGCACTCCTTCATTTTCCTTCAACTCTTCCATATTCTCATAACTGGCAGCCATTGTAAACGCTTTGATCAGACTGGCAGAAGTCATTGCATGGTCATTGATGGAAAATTTCTTCCCGCTTTCCAGATCTTTTACATAAATGCTCCAATCCCCTTCCAGGCTCTCTGTCAGGGATTCCAGCGCCTTTTTCAGGTTTTGGATTCCAGGACTGGTTAATTCTTTGATTTTTCCGTTATTTTGAACAGTCAGACCTTCCGCTGTAGTCCCCTCCCCTGATAATGCACCCGTCTGCTCATCAAAGTAATAATAGCCCCAAAAGAACTTTCTTCCAACCCGTTTCTTCTCAATATAATGAATACCGCCCTCTTTGCATATATGACCGTTTCCATCCACATAATAATAACCATTTAACGTGGTTCCATCTACAACAGAATTCTCAAAATACTGCATTTCCTGTTCCTTGGCATATACAGTTGTCTCCCCTGTAAAAAAAGGCCAGATTCCATTTGAACCACCGGCAGATGCGATTCCTCCAAAAGCAATCCATACCGCAATCCGGAAAAGCCATCTGTTTTTTTTGCTTTTTATCATCTCAATCTCCTTTTTGTTAAAGGAAGTATAACCTGTTTTCCTTTTTCGTGCAAGTGACTGCAGGAATGCTTTTTTCAGACAGACGGCACCCCTGCCCAGAATTTCTTCAGATCGTCTTCCACTGTTGCCAGGGTACATTGCTTCCTGTCATTCCATTCCACAGGAAAAAGTCCGCTGTATTCCCTTTGCCGAAACCTCTCATCCAGAAGCAGAATCACTCCATGGTCCTCTTTTGTACGGATCACTCTTCCTGCTGCCTGCAGCACTTTGTTCATACCAGGATAACGGTATGCGTAGTCAAACCCATTTTCCCCGTTTTCATCATAAAAGGAACGAAGAATTTCTCTCTCATTTCCAAGCTGGGGCAATCCGGTTCCAACTAGAACCGCACCGATCAGTTTTTCTCCCAGAAGGTCGATTCCCTCTGAAAAAATGCCTCCCATAATGCAAAATGCCACTAAGGAGTCCTGTTTTTGTTCAAATTCCAAAAGAAATTCTTCCCGTTCTTTCTCATTCATAGAACTGCTCTGACAGATACAGCGCACCCAGTTTACAGAAAACTCCTCTTCATAAACAGCATAGACTTCCTCCAGCATTTTGTAAGAGGGAAAAAACACCATATAGTTTCCTTTTCTCTGCCACACAGTCTTCGCTATATATGCGGCAATTTTCCGGTACTCTTCATATCCACGTCGGCTGTACAGGGAACTTACATCACCAGCGTGTAAAATACAACGGTTTTTCTGTGAAAAAGGGGATTCCACATAAATACCATAATCATCCTTCCGATTACTGAGCAGTTTCCTGTAATACCCCATAGGAAGCAGGGTGGCAGAAAAAAATACGGCACTGCGTCCCTTTTTCAGATATTCCCCAAGATTTACAGCCGGATTTACGCAAAACAGCTTCAGGCGGAATTTCCCATCTTCCCCGTTTTCCGCATAGACCACATAGTTCTCGTCCACCAGCTCTGCAATATTTAAAAAATTACGCACATCAAAATAGAACTGCTTTACCTCATCCTCCAGCTCCACATCTTTATGTTCCTCCAGAAAGGTATCAAACTCTCCCTGAATCTTCAAAACAGTCATTGTAATAGAACCAGTGCCTGGTAAAACACGGTAATTTCGGCACTCCTCCTGCAATTCCTTCAGCTGATTGCCAAGCTTCCCAAGAGATCGGTACAGACGTGACGCCTTCTCTTTCATCGCTTTTCTTACCAGAACCACATCTTCCCTGGTAAGGGAGGCACTGTACATCTCTCTTCCCCGCTCTGCCAGATTATGGGCTTCATCGATCAGGAAAATATAGTCCTCACCTGTTCCTTCCCCGAAAAAGCGTTTCAGATGCACCGTAGGATCAAACACATAATTATAGTCACAGATTACCCCATCTACCCACAAAGCCAGATCCAGACACATTTCAAAAGGACATACCTGCCATTTCATGGCATGCTCCCGGATGGTCTCCCTGTCATATCTGCTCTTTGTTGTCCACAGCTCATAAACTGCATCGTTCACTCTGTCAAAATGGCCCCTGGCATAGGGACAATATCCCGGGTCACATCTGGTTTCATCCATAAAGCACAGCTTTTCTTTGGCAGTTATAGTCACCACTTTATATTTCATACCCTTTTCCCGAAGCACTTCAAAAGCCTCCTGGGCTACTGTCCGGGTGATGGTCTTTGCAGTCAGATAAAAAATCGTACTGCCTTTCCCCTCACCGACTGCCCGCACTGCCGGAAAAATCGTGGACATGGTCTTTCCCACACCAGTGGGCGCCTGAATAAAGATCTGACGGCCTACACTGATCGCATGGTAGACGCTGCTGACCATCTTGCGCTGTCCTTCACGGTAAGAAAACGGGAATTCCAGATTCTTCAGAGACTGATTTCGCTCTTCTTTCCACCTTTTCTGATAACTGAGCCATTTGTGGTATTCATCCAGCAGCTTCTGGTACCATTCTTCCAGTTCTTTCATGGAGATCATTTCCCGGAACCGTTTCACCACCTCTGTATCCAGATTTGCATAGGTCATCTGGATCCCGATCTGGGACAGCCCTTCCTGCATGCCATAAATGTACCCGTAACACATTGCCTGGGCCTTATGCACCTTTACCGGCTCTAAAAGCAGCTCTACATTCCCGTAGATTCCCTTGATCTCATCGATCCAGACCTCGCCTTCTTCTTCGAAGATTCCATCCGCCCGTCCTTCAGTTGTGATGCTAAGATCCTCATAACAGGTTTCCATTTTCAGCGAAACCTCTGCCCTGTAACCGCTTCCCATCTGTTTCTGAAGCTTTCTGTGCAGCCTGCTGCCTTTTAACATGGCCTCTTTGTCCATAGTACCTCTACGGCTGTCAAGATCACCACTTTGTAAAATAAATTCCACCAGATTTCTAACTGAAATACGTGTTACAGGGTTGTCCATTCCACTTTTACCGCCTTTTTCATACACTCTGAGCTGTTATCATCTGTCAGCTCATCCATATATTTTACAAGAAAAGCCATAAATCAGCCGCTTTCATATGGCGTCCATATACAAAGCAAATGACTTATGGCTTATTATATTATATCTGTGTCAGTACAAAAATATCATAAATTGCTTTTACCGCATTTTCAAAATCACGGTTCTCCACACCGATGATAATATTCAGCTCGCTGGAGCCCTGGTCGATCATCTTAACATTTACATTTGCATGTGCAAGTGCAGAGAAGATTCTTCCTGCTGTACCACGGGTAGACTTCATTCCACGGCCAACAACTGCGATCAGTGCCAGATCGGATTCCATTTCCACGAAATCCGGCTGTACCAGGCGGTGGATTCCTGCAATTACCTGCTGCTCTTTCTCCTCAAACTCATCCTGATGGACATATACGGTCATAGTATCGATACCGGATGGAACATGCTCAAAGCTGATTCCCTGGTCCTCAAATACCTGAAGCACCTTCCTGCCAAATCCGATCTCGCTGTTCATCATGGATTTCTCAATGTTAATAGAACAGAAGCCCTTCTTACCTGCAATACCAGTGATGGTATATTTCGGTTTGCGGCAGGTACTCTCCACAATGAAGGTTCCCTTGTCTTCCGGACGGTTGGTATTGCGGATATTGATCGGAATTCCCTCTTTTCTTACAGGGAAAATCGCATCCTCATGAAGCACAGTGGCTCCCATATAAGAAAGCTCGCGGAGTTCCCGGTATGTGATGGTCTCGATCACAGCCGGATCTTTCACGATTCGTGGGTCTATTACCAGGAAACCGGATACATCTGTCCAGTTCTCATACATATCAGCACGGATGGCCTTCGCCACCAGGGAACCAGTCACATCAGAGCCACCTCTGGAAAAAGTGGTAACGGTTCCATCCTCTTTCGCTCCATAGAAGCCCGGGACAACTGCGTTCTCACATTTGGAAAGTCTCTTATTCAGAAGCTTGTCTGTCTTCTCCGGATCAAGATTTCCATTTTTGTCAAAACGGATCACATCTGCTGCATCTACAAATTCATAGCCAAGATAAGCGGCCATCACCTTACCGTTCAGATATTCTCCACGGGAAGCTGCATAGTCTCTGCCAATCTGGGCTTTAAAATTCTCTTTGATCACCTGAAAATCCTCTTCCAGGGAAAAAGTAAGGCCAAGACCCTTGATGATCTCATAATATCTGGATTTGATCTCCTCCAGGATTCCTTCGAAATCTCCGCCATTTCCAGCTGCATCATAACAGCTATATAAAAGGTCTGTAACCTTGGTATCTCCATCAAATCTCTTACCAGGGGCAGAAGGAACTACAAAACGTCTGCTTTCTTCGCTTCTGATAATATCTCCGACTTTCTCAAACTGCTCCGCATTTGCAAGGGAGCTTCCGCCAAACTTTACTACTTTTTTCATAATCTATGTGCTCCTCAAAAAACTTTTTCTTCATTTTATGAAAAAAACCGACTTTTTGCAAGAGTTTTTTCGATTTCTTCCACATCGGTCACCTGCAGCTTCTCCCCATCCACTTTAAAATGAATATCCTGGTTTCCAAAGGACATTCCGTATTTTCTGCCTGGATCTTTCTGGTATCCGGGTCTTGGATCATTGGCAAGAACTGCCAGAAGTGCCTCTCTTTTCTCCTTGGGAACCTTTTTTAACAGGTTTTCCGGAAAATCCACTATCAACGTGTGGTTCCGGATCCGGTCTGTAAATCCCCCTGATGCCTGTGGATGGCTGTCCACATAGGCAAGATAAGGCTTTATATCATAAATAGGCGTTCCATCCATAAGATCAGCCCCGGATATGTGAAGAACCGGGCCATCGCTTTTGGTAAATTCCACGCTTTCCAGTTTTACGCTGGAAAGACCGATGGGATTGGGGCGAAATGGGGATCTTGTGGCAAAAACTCCCTTTCTTATATTCCCTCCAAGCCTGGGAGGACGTACCGTAGGCGACCATTCCTTGCGCACCGCCTGGGAGAACTCCCAGATCAGCCAGATATGAGTATATTCCTCCAGCCCCCGAAACGCTTCCTGATTACGGTATTCCGGTTCAAATATAATATCTGCCTTTAGCTGCTGTATTCTGCCGCTCTGGTGGGGAATTCCAAATTTGGTAGGAAAATCGCTTCTTATATGGGCGATCACTTTCATTTCCATTTCTTATGCTCCCCCTTCTTTTATATGGTTCCTTATAAATTCACAGATATCATCTGCTGCCATTTTATTTATATTTTTCTGCTGATTCTCCCGCATCTTATCAGAAGCCTGCGCATCATAAAGCAAACGGATTCCTGCCTGCACCTGCCCTTTCACAGTTCTTGCGGAAACACTCATGCCCAGCTTTCCGAAAAATTTGCGGTTGGCAGTTTCACAGCCTGGAATGGGGTCCGTATGAACCATGGGAATCCCTGCCACGGCTCCCTCTGTGGAGGTCAGGCCTCCTGGTTTGGTGAACAAGACATCACAGGCTTTCATATAAAGATTCATCTGAGTGGTAAATCCCAGTATTCTGGCACGTTTCTCACTTCCAAAAGCTTTTTTCAGCTGGTTTTCTACCTTTGTATTGCTTCCACAAATGATGATCAGCTCTTCCTCTTTGGTAGCTTTCAGAAGACACTCTACCATTTTCTTCATATCGCCGGCTCCCATACTTCCGCCAGCTACCAGGATATACTTTTTTACAGGGGAAAGTGAAAGCTTCTCTCTTGCTGCTTCTTTGGAAATTTCCCTTCTGCAGATCCTGGATACTGGAATTCCAAGCGGAACCAGTTTTTCCTTGGGAAGTCCTCTTCGCACACATGGTTTTATCAGGCTTTCATGAGGTGCAATATAATAATCCACATCTGTTTCTTCCCAGAACGGAATGCAGGTATAGTCTGTCATCACAGCCAGTGTAAGGGGCAGCTTCATGCCCTTACGTTTCATATAAGTAATGGTTTCTGCCGGATAGAGATGTGGCATGACCAGTACGTCTACCGGATTTTCTTTCAGATACTGGTTCAGATATTTGGCCATACGGCCATTCACATAATATACCGGGGATTTCTTCACCAGCTTACTGACCAGCATTCCAAGCTTATATACAAGCCCGAAAAGCTTCGGTGTTTTCTTAACGATCTGTACATATCCGTCTCCCACAAGTCTGGATACCCCCTCACCTGCAAGAGTAAGATAATCCATCACATAAGCCTCATCCCCCTGCCAGGTCATGGCTTCTGCAATGGCTCTTCCTGCGGAATTATGCCCTCCCCCTGTATTACAGGATAAAATCAAAGCTTTCATTGGACTCTCCACTTCTTTCCATCTGCACCTTCTGCTTCCTTTGCAGATTCTACATGCTTATACACTACCACCAGGGAAATAATAAGGATTCCAAGCCGCACAGCACTTTCCCAGTCTGTAAAAAAAGAAGTCAGGCAAAAGCTGCCAAATGTGACTACGCTTCTTTTCAGATGGGATTTCACCGGAACTACCAGAGAAAAGAAAATATAAAATCCAGCTAGTACAAGTGCTGGTGTCCACCATGGATAAAGTCCCAGAAGTACACCAAAGCTTACCGCGATTCCTTTTCCTCCTTTTCCCTTATGGAAAATGGAAAACGCATGCCCAAGAACCGGGGCCATGAGCACGCCTGCAAAAAGCAGGGAATCCCTGCCGGTCCGTAAAGAACAGAAATATACCGGCAGGAATCCCTTTAAAAGTTCTGCCAGAAGAACCAGAATCCCGCAGCCTGCCCCGCAAGATACAAAAGCATTAAAGGTTCCAGGATTTCCATCCTCTGACACTTCCCTGATATCAATATGTTTCCAGATTCTCGGGATTTCGTAGGCAAACAAAATGCTTCCCAGAAGAAACCCGCTTATCATATAAAACAGATAAATTTTTTCCACGCTTTTCCTCTTCTCTAATTTGCACCTTTTTCCAGCCATGTCACAACTTCTGTGTGATCGGTAAAACAAAACATTTCCACAGGCTGGATTTCTTTTACTTTATAATTTTTCTTCGTAAGGAAAAGTAAGTCTCTTGCAAGAGTTTCCGGATTGCAGGAAATATAAACAATTTTCCCAGGTGCCAGTCTCACCACGGAATTCAGAAATTTCTCGCTGCTACCAGATCTGGGCGGATCCATAAATACAACGTCGGCACGTTCCCCGGCAGCTGCCATGGCTTCCATAAATTCTCCCGCATCCCCTTGTCTGAACGAAATATTTATTACTTTATTCTCTCTCGCATTGATACGGGCGTCACGGACTGCATCCTTGTTCAGTTCTACCCCGATTACTTCCTTCGCTTTGTCAGCTGCTACAAGACCGATGGTTCCGATTCCGCAATATGCGTCGATCACCTTTTCTTTCCCTGTAAGTCCGGCAAATTCCACAGCCTTTCCATAAAGAATCTCCGTCTGTACCGGATTTACCTGGTAAAAGGATTTTGGTGAAATCCGGAAGGATTTCCCGCAAAGGGTATCACGGATAAAGCCTTTTCCATATAGCACGATTTCCCGCTCCCCAAGAACCATGCTTGTATTCTTATCATTAATATTCAGTACAACGGTACTGATTTCAGGATGTGCCTTACGCAGTGCCTTCACAAAATTATTCTTAGATGGAAAAACAGGAGAAGCCACAACCAGAACCACCATCACTTCCCCGGAGGTAAAGCCACGGCGGACCAGTACATGGCGCAGAAGCCCATATCCGGTATCCTCATCATAGGTCTTGATCTTAAATGATTTCAGCATTCCACGGATCGTACGGATGATCTCCTGACTTTTCTCATCCTCGATCAGACACTGGTCGATGGGAACCACTCTGTGGGAACCTGCCTCGTAAATTCCGGAAATGATATTGCCTTTCCGGTCGCGGTCAAATACTGCGTGAACCTTATTTCTGTAAAAATAAGGTTTTTTCATTCCAATAACCGGCTTCACATTTCCAAAGCGCTTAAGAAGCCCCTGTACCTGATTCTGCTTCTTCTTCAGCTGTGCCGGATAAGGAACACCCTGGTATCGGCAGCCTCCACACTTTTTCGCATATGGACAGACTTTCTGCGTATTTTTCTTCTCTTCCATAAATTCTCCCTTAAATTTTATCTATTTTATTCCTCAGCTTCATCATTTTCTCATCCAGAGCTGCCACTTCTTCTGAATAATTCTTCAATTCCTTCGCTGCCTTCTCTGCACCTGAAACATTTCTCTTATACATCAGCTGATATTCCAATACAGACCAGAAATCCATGGCTAAAGTCCTAATCTGGATCTCTACCCGTTTACTAAGAAAATTATCGCCGAAATAAATGGGAATGTCAACAATCAGATGAAGACTCATATATCCATTTTTCTTTGGTTTCGCGATATAATCTTTTTCTTTTACCAGAGTAATATCCCTTTGCTTTTTCAGGATCTCTGCGATTTCATATACATCATCCAGAAACAGACAGGTAATTCTTACACCGACCAGATCATTCAGTTTCTTTCGTGCTGTCTCCAGATCAGTAGGAAGCTCCTTTCTCACAAGCTTGGCATAAATACTCTCTGGAGATTTCACTCTGCCACTGAATCCTCTCATGATTTCCCTTCCATATTTCATGGAAAGCTGTTCATCTATGATCTTAGCCTTTGCTTCCAAAATCCCGATCGCATACTGGCAGAGAAGATAGTACTGGTCTTTCTCCATATCTTTCCGGATTGCCGCGATCTGCTCCAGTTCCCTGATACCTTCTTTTATATCTTCTTTCTTATTTTCCTGAATTTCTGTTGTTTTTTTATGTTCGCTCATATTTTTATCTGCTTTCTCCTTCACATGGTCTTCTAATTTACTATGAAAGTCCTGTGCGGCAGCTATGAATAAGTCATGCTTGCATGACTTATTATAGATAGCGCACAGGCTTCCATTATGATACCATGTAAAATATCGGCCAATTATCTGGCAAAGGTAAAATCAACGTAAAATCACTCTGCCTTTATTTTTCTTTTTTCCCAATAGGCAGTAAGATATACAGCGACTGCTGCGCTGGCCCATCCGATCAACGCTCCTGCCAGAACATCTGTAGGATAATGAACCCCCACATAAAGTCTGGACAGACCAATCAGAACAGCAAGAATAATTGCAGCTTTCCCCGGCTTTCCAGGAAACATTTTGTAATATACAACTGCACATGCAAATGAGGCACAAGTATGGCCTGACGGAAAGGAATAGTCTTTCAGCTTAGCTACAAGAGGGATAAGGCCTTCCACTGCATCATAAGGCCTTATTCTCGCTACTGCATTTTTCAGTACCAGATTGGTTACCAGGGAACCAATTGCCAGTGCCAACGCAGCTGTAACTCCTGCTTTTCTGGTTTTTGGGGAAATCAGAAGAACAAGCGCCAGAACGATCCAGAACCATCCCCCATCACCAAGAAACGTGATTCCTTTCCAGAACCAGGTCACCATATCACTTCTTAAATACTGCTGTATAAAAAGCAATATCTGCGCATCAATCGTGTGGATCCATTCCAATATTTCCATGTACCTTACTCCTTCTATTACACTATAATTCAACAAGCCACTATAACATAACAGGCGGTTCGTATTATCGAACCGCCTGAAAGCCAGATCATCTATTTATTCCCCAGCATGATACAAGATCTGCTGAAGGTACTCCCGGTTCTGCTCAAGATCCGGTACCAGTACCTGCATGCCGTCAATTGTCTGCGGTGTATAAGCTCCGTCCTCTGGAATACGGTAAGATGCAATTTCATCCGTACCTATACTCATCACATCCATAGCATACCCAGTCATATCCCACAGCGAAAGGTCTGTAGTTACCAACGGCATAATGTCTTTAATAAGTCCGGCGATTTTAAAAACACTTAAGTCCTTTACCTTAGCAAAAGCAGCCATAAGTACTTCCTGCTGTCTTTCGGTCCTCCGGTAATCTGAATTACCGATGGAACGGTTACGTGCATGGATCAGAGCCTGCTCCCCATCCAGATGATTCACACCTGCCTGAAGATTCCAGTCTGTCCGAAGCGGCTGGGGATAAAGGACACTCTGGTCACGGCCACATATGTAATCCGCTTCTGCCTGGGTAAGCTCCAGGTCAATTCCTCCCACTTTATCTACCAGTACCTGAAAGACCTCAAAATCCACTTCTACATTTCCGTCGATCTTTACCCCAAAATTCTCTTCCAGTGTCTGATCCAGAAGATCCATGCCGCCATACGCATAAGCCGCATTAATACGTGTACTGGAATACCCGGGAATGGAAACATAAAGGTCTCTCATAAAAGACGTCAGACTGATCGTTCCCTTATCTTTATCCAAAGTGGCAAGAATCATGGAATCAGAACGCTGTCTGGATTCCCCTTCTCTCTTATCCTGGCCGATAAGCAGAATACTTTTGATATTACTGGTATCTGTTTCTGAAGCTGTTTCCTGTGCTTTCACGGTATATGTGGTCTGTAACGGAACTACTGGACTTTCCAGCAACATTACCGCGCCAAGACAAATAAGCCCTTTTTTCCATGTAGAGAATTTCGTCATATTTCACTCCCTGTATATACAACTATCGCAGTTATACACGAAAATATCTCGCGTAGTTTTGTGTGAACAGTATCCTTTACTTTACTACTATTGTGAGTACTGCACCGTTTGAAGCATTTCCATTAGAGTCTACAACATAATAGGTCAATTCATAAGTGCCTGGTGTATTCACATCAACAGTCCCTGTGATCTGGATCTTACGGTAAAGCTCATTCGTAGCATCCTTGTCATCCTCAATGTCTTTTACATAGCTCAGTCTGTCGATCTGCGTTCCTTTTTCAATCTCCACATAATACGTGGTCAGATAGAACCGTGGATCCTGGGGATTCAACTGGTCAATCTTCGCTTCTTCTCTTTCTTGGGCCTTCTCTTCTTCCGTTTGTTCCGTCTCCTCAGTTTCCTCTTCGGAAGCCTCTTCTGAGTTCTCCTGTAAATCGGAATCTTCTTCTGAACGATCTGTGCTTTCCGCCACGGATTCCTCCATGGAATCCTCTTGGCCTGCCAAAGTGGAACCTGGCAGAATACCATCTGATGTCATGTGATAAGTTACCTTTGTTACATTGTTGCTCTTGTCTTTCGCAACATAGACAACCGTAACCTCATCGCCTTTCTCATTTGGATACACATTCTCAACAGTCAGACTGTCAGACACATCTCCATCTTTCTCGTCAACAGCTTTTATGCCCTCCAGAAGCTCTGCTGTGGTCATATCTGCCGTATAACTATCTTTTTTGCTGTCAGCAATGGTGATTTCCGGTCCTTTGCGATCCTCGCCCATATACAGCCATCCCAGAATGACTGTGGCTCCTACTGCCACTGCTGCCATCAAAACGATCAACCATTTCCGCATATCTGATGCTCCTTATACTCATTATAAATTACTGTATCTTCTGCCCAGTAACCCTTTTCAGTGACGTTTTCTTGACTTTTGTTTCTTGGATCTGGATTCCTTCTCAGAATATGGAATACTTCCCAGAACAGAAAGTCCCAGATAGCGTTCTACATCTTCTTCCACTTTAATAGTGTCATTTGTAAGATAAATAATGATCACAACAGCCATCGCAATGATCACGCCTAAAAGTCCACCGATCACACCATTCTTTGCAAGACTTGGACTTGCTTTTTCACTTGGAATATTCGCGCTGTCTACTACATTAACAGCTTCAATATCCATAACTGCCTGAATATGCTCTGCTGCCATATCACGGATCGCATTTGCCATTTCACTTGCAGTATAAGGATCCTCATCAGATACGATAATTGTCACAATACGGCTGTCTGTAGAAGTCTCTACCGTCAGCTTGCTAAGCAGCTGCTGATAAGTAATATCAAGATTCAGCTGTGCGATCACGCCTTCCAGAACAGTACGGCTCTTAATTAACTCTGCATAGTCCTTGGTCAGCTGTGTACTGGTCTGCATATCTGCGCTGGTCAGTGTATTGCTGTCCTGCTTGTTCAATACCATGATCTTCGTGGTTGATTCATACTGTGGAGTGATAAAAAGCATCGTTCCGATAATGGACACTACTCCCAGAATAATACCAGAAAGAATAATGACTCCCAGTCTGCTAAGGATCAGGTGAAAAATCTCACCCAGATCGATTTCAATTTCATCGTTATTTGTAACCTGATTTTCCATTCTTCTTCTCCGTTACCCTGTAATTTTCATTGACTAAACTATAAATTTCCCAGATTTATTAATATATGTTCATTAAAATCTTTCATTATTTATAATGCATTCCGGATTGCTGATAAAAATCATATCTGCATAATCCGTCCCCTTCATTTTTTCAATTTTGGCGTAACATTTGCCAATATGCGGTGTACGTTTCGCCATATCATGACCATCTGAGCCTACAAAATCCAGAAGCTCTTCTTTAATAACCTTCTTGCAGAATCGCTTAACTGTAAATCCGTCTTCTCCTATAATGCTGTCTGCATTCATCTGGATATAAGCTCCCATATCTCTCATTTCGTCTATGAAATCCAGACCTGCCTTCACTACAGAGTGATAACGTTCTACATGAGCGATGATCGGATAATAGCCTCTGCGGATGAGTGCCTGCACTCTCTCTCGGATATAGGATTTCTCATCAGAAGTGCGAAACTCTGTCAGTACATAGCGGGAGCCTGCCATCGTCAGTCTTTCTCCCTTTTTCAGACAATCTGTCATATCCATACTGGAATGAAGCTCGCAGCCCAGGTACATCTGAATTCCCTCTTCTCCTATTTCCCCTGCTGCTTTCCTTACACGAAGAAACTGCTTCTTAACCTGCTCCAGGGAGGGTTCAAACATATCGTATCGAAAATGAGGGGTAGCAATTATGTTACGCACACCATCCTCATATTCCTTCTGAAGCATACGGACCGACATTTTCAGATTCTCCGCTCCGTCATCCACTCCTGGAACAATGTGACAGTGAATATCATAAATACCTTTCATTCTCTTCGTCCATTTCTATCTTTGTATTCCAATTATTTCAAACCGGCTTAAGTAATAAGAGATTCCAACGTAATTTTCTGTTACAAAAAAATCAGTACTTGCCGTATTCTCCATATTTGCCATACTTACCATATTTGCCGTACTTACCGTACTTTCCGTATTCCTTGGTATCAACCTTATTCAGGATTGCCCCAATGATCGGACAGTTCGTCTTCTCAAGCTGGCCTTTGATCTCCTGGACGAAATGGTAGCTGATGCTTCCTGACTCAATTACGATCACAGTACCATCACAGGAATCTGCCACAACAGCACAGTCGATCACACGGCCAAGAGGAGGCGTATCAATGATGATATAATCATATACATCCCTTACAAGGCGTATCATATCCTTAAATAAACGGCTTCCAAGAAGCTCTGCCGGGTTAGGCGGAATAACACCAGAGAAAATAATATGAAACTTCGGAAGATTTGTTGCACAAATCACATCAGAAAGCTTCGCCTGTTTGGAAAGATAATGGGTAAGTCCCTTCACCTCTTCCTCCACCTGAACTCTACCCATAAGTACGGATTTACGAAGGTCTGCATCAATTAACAGCACGGATTTACCGCTTTCTGCAAGGGATGCTGCAAGATGGAAAGTTACATTACTCTTTCCCTCATTGGGGGTACAGCTTGTAAATGCAATGACCTTTTTGTCAGCTCCGCAAAACTGGATGTTCGTACGAAGTGCCTTATAGGCCTCGTCCATAGAAGAATCAGCTTTCCAATCGCTAATTTTAACTTTTACCATAATTTTGTTTTCACCTTATCTATTTGATATACTGTAGTATCTGCCGGTCTGTTTCCGGGCTTTTTTAGCGGATACTGCCCTTTCGGGCAATATCCGTTTAGTTATTATACACTAGATAGAAACTATTGGCTAGTAGAATTTGCTACTTATTCTATACAAATTTTCACAAACTTTTCACAGCTTTTTACACTTTTTGCTTACTCTCCCTGATTCTCTGCCTGGACATCTGTGTTTTCTTCCTGAAGTTCCTGGGGTTCTCCGGAGGACTGGACTTCCCTGGAAGTCTGTGCTTCCGCTGAAGACTGTGTTTCTTCGGAGGACTTGCCTTCTTCAAGAAGATAAACTTCTGTTTCGTACACTCCCTTTTCTTCTGCCTCGGCATGACTTCCCACATAGATATCAATACGGTTATTTTTGATCGCGCCTCCACAGTCCTCTGCAATATACACCTGTCCGTCAATAACGACCTTGGAACCATACGGGATAACTGTGGGGTCTACTGCTATGGTTCTATTGGTAACTGCTGTAGAACCTGTAGATGTCACGCCGTTTGCCCATGGCCCGCAGCAGATGCTGCAAGGACAGTAGTGGGTGATCCTAAATGTACCAAGAGGACGAAGGGCGCTGTCTGCTGATGCTGTAACAACATCTCCCACCAGAATTCCCTCATCTCCGCCTGTAAGAGTCACACCATCTACGGCATCTGCAAAAATCCCCTTTCCGCTGCTTTTATGTATGATTCCGGCTTCCACATTTTCTTCTGTATCTTCCTCTTCATAGCCCTCCAGCACGGAGGTAGGAATATAGCCAGTCTGCTGTTCTCCATTTTCATCCTCAAAAAGGATCCTGCTCCAGATATCCGAAATAGTTCCTGTACGGGTGACTTCATCCTCCGCTAATACCTCACCGATCACATTCCCCTCTTTTCTTCCCGGATAATCCAATACATCTGTATCCACAGCAATGGTTACTGTATCCTGAACTGCAGTTACTTCAGATTCGTCAATCTGTATTGTATCTGTCGTCTGTGAAGAGACATTTTCTTCTCCAAATACAGGAACAGTCATCAGTGTGGAAACACACAAAACCATTATCATTATTTTTTTCTTCATAGATCTATATCTCCTAACTGGTTTGTTCTATTTGCAATAAATCCCCTACTCTTTGTTATCATAGCACAGCACCTTTGTTATTTCAAACCCTGTCCACGCTTTTATAAATTTTTCACATTTATTACTGTTTACAGCCAAACAGATTTATTTCAAAAAAACATTTGACAAACGGACAATTATACTGTAAAATTTATTATACATCTGAAACAACCAGATGAAATAGGGAAATGCGATAGTGGCGTAGTTGGTAACGCGCGACCTTGCCAAGGTCGAGACCGCGGGTTCGAGCCCCGTCTATCGCTCTTGATGGCTCCGATCTGATCGGAGCTTTTTTCTGTCCAGTGTATAAAATTTGATTCTTACCACAAACAAAAATAGCCCTGTGCAAAACGTCTCTCATCTTTTCTGGTTTTGCACAGAGCTTATTTTCTTTATAAATAGCCTTCTCTATTCTACTGGCAGTTATAGTCAATCACTCCAAAAATCTGTCTCAGACACGCTTTAGTGATGGAACAGTCTGATTCCTGTAAATGCCATTACCATATTGTATTTGTTACAGGTATCGATCACATCTGCATCTCTTACAGAACCGCCTGGCTGTGCGATATATTTAACACCGCTCTTATGTGCTCTTTCAATGTTATCACTGAATGGGAAAAATGCATCGGAGCCTAACGTTACATCTGTCATCTGATCCAGCCATGCTCTCTTTTCTTCCTTTGTAAAGATTTCCGGCTTCTCTGTAAAGGTTTTCTCCCAGTTTCCATCTGCCAGGACATCCATATATTCCTCGCCGATATAAACATCAATGGCATTATCACGTTCTGCTCTGGAAATAGTATCTTTAAATGGAAGATTCAGCACCTTCGGGCTCTGGCGGAGGAACCAGTTGTCAGCCTTCTGTCCGGCAAGGCGGGTACAATGTACTCTTGACTGCTGTCCTGCACCAACACCGATTGCCTGTCCATCTTTTACATAGCATACAGAATTGGACTGTGTATACTTTAACACGATCAGGGAAACCTTCATATCCCTTTTTGCTTCCTCGGATAATTCTTTATTCTCAGTTACAAGATTGGAAATCAGTTCGTCATCAATTGCAAGCGCCTGTCTTCCCTGTTCAAAAGTGACGCCAAAGACCTGCTTATGTTCTAATGGAGCAGGCACATATTCCGAATCGATTTCAATTACATTGTAATTTCCTTTTTTCTTCTGTTTCAGGATTTCAAGTGCCTCATCTGTATATCCTGGTGCGATCACACCATCGGAAACCTCTCTCTTGATCAGAAGTGCAGTATCTTTGTCACATACATCCGAAAGAGAAATAAAATCTCCAAAAGATGACATACGGTCTGCACCTCTGGCACGTGCATATGCACAGGCTAACGGAGAAAAATTTTTCCAATCCATGTCATCTACCCAGTAGATTTTTGCAAGTGTCTCATTCAGCGGAAGTCCGATAGACGCCCCGGCTGGTGAAACATGCTTGAAAGAAGTTGCCGCCGGAAGCCCGGTTGCTTTTTTCAGATCCCGTACCAGCTGCCAGCCATTAAGAGCATCCAGGAAATTGATATATCCAGGTCTTCCAGAAAGTACTTTGATCGGCAGTTCGCTTCCATCCTCCATATAGATCTTAGATGGTTTCTGATTTGGATTGCAGCCATATTTTAATTCTAATTCTTTCATCTACTTTTCCTCCATTTCTCACGTAGAATCTGTCTCTTACCAGATCGTATCAGCTTTTATCAATGATTTTTATTTATGATCTTTGATTCATATTTTCCTGTCTCAATATCAATATATCTAACAAAAAGAGAAACCTTATTATCTTCGTTCAGATTTTCCCAAAGCATCGCTGCAAATTCATCCATGTTGTCCGGGATCTGAACCAGCTTTGGCTCGCCCTCGAAACTTGGAAGGGGATTTCCATCACATTTGTAAGTGTGAATGAAATGTCCTTCTCCTGCTTTTGCGTTCTGATATGCAAATGTATAACGGTTACAGGAAGATGGATCTCCGTTATTACTCTTTAAAATTGACATTGCATAGCTATAAGATCCGTTTTCCACATGCATGATTCCGGAAATACGTGGTGTATAGTTAGGACCATCCGGCTCAAATTCCCTGGAGCGTAAGGACTGCTCAAAAGTAAGCTGCTGATCCATTCCTTCATAAATGGTATCTGTCTGGTCACCATTCGTCACGATTGTTTTATTTCCAAGCACACGGACAGGTGCATAAATGATCAGGCTTGGATCTACCAGCTTGGAAGGATCAAATGCCTGTGTACGGATTCCCTCGCCGTCTTCTACAAACACACGGTTACGGCTGTTCTCACTTCTTCCCATAATGAAATATGCGGTAACGGCTTTGGTTCCGTCAGCGCTGCGTCCAATAATGATTCCTCTTCCAGGGTATGAATTTCCCCTCAGTTCTTTGTCCAGTGCTATCATTTCCATGCAGATGTTCTCCTTTCAGATTTCCTTAGAATAATTTTTATATAATAGGAGATTCCAACGGAATTTCCTATTACATAAAAAAACGCCTGGGAAGCCCTTCTTCCAGGCTGCCCAGGCGGTCGGCACAAATGAATCCCTGCACTCCCTGTGGGTAGTCCCACGATCCGCCAGTCATGCAGTTCTTTTTTATACTACATTATTTCTTTTTGTATTTCAAGATGGAAATTTTTTTATTCTTTATAAAATTTTTTTGTAAAAAGGCCATCTAAAAAGACGGCCTTTCTGATCTCATTCTTATTTGTCATCCACACTGTAGTTTGGTGCTTCTTTTGTAATATGGATATCGTGAGGATGAGACTCTTTCAGGGATGCAGCAGAAATCTTAACGAATTTACCATTCTGCTTCAGAGCTTCGATATTCTCTGCTCCACAGTAACCCATACCGGAACGAAGACCTCCGATCAGCTGGAATACAGTATCCTCAAGGTGTCCCTTGTATGCAACACGGCCTTCTACGCCTTCTGGTACAAGCTTCTTAGCATTCTCCTGGAAATAACGGTCCTTGCTTCCATTCTCCATAGCTGCAATGGATCCCATTCCACGGTAAACTTTGTATTTTCTTCCCTGGTATAACTCGAAGGTTCCCGGGCTCTCATCGCATCCTGCGAACATGCTTCCCATCATACAAACATTAGCTCCGGCTGCGATTGCCTTGGTGATATCTCCAGAATACTTGATACCGCCGTCTGCAATGATCGGAATGCCATAGCGCTTCGCTACTTCATAGCAATCCATAACAGCTGTGATCTGCGGTACACCAATACCGGCAACTACACGGGTCGTACAGATAGAACCAGGTCCGATACCAACCTTAACTGCATCTACACCAGCATCAATAAGTGCCTTGGTAGCAGCTCCGGTAGCAACATTACCTGCAATAACCTGCAGTTCCGGATATGCAGCCTTAATCTCACGTACAGTACGGAGAATATTCTCAGAATGGCCATGAGCGGAGTCTACGACGATAGCGTCTACATTGGCCTTCACAAGTGCGTCTACACGGGCCAGCACGTTAGCAGTAATACCAACAGCAGCACCACAGAGAAGACGTCCCTGCTCATCCTTTGCAGCCAGCGGATATTTGATCTGTTTCTCAATATCCTTGATGGTGATAAGACCTTTTAAGTTGAAGTCATCATCTACAATGGGTAATTTCTCTTTACGTGATTTCGCAAGAATCTCTTTCGCTTCTTCAAGGGTAATCCCTTCCTTGGCAGTGATAAGTCCCTCGGATGTCATGGACTCCTTGATCTTCTTACTGAAATCTGTCTCAAACTTCAGATCACGGTTGGTAATAATGCCTACCAGCTTCTTGCCTTCTGTGATCGGGACACCGGAAATACGGAATTTCGCCATCAGATCATTGGCATCCTTAAGTGTATGCTCCGGAGATAAGAAAAACGGATCTGTAATAACACCATTCTCAGAACGCTTAACCTTGTCCACCTCGTCAGCCTGTGCTTCGATAGACATGTTCTTGTGAATGATACCGATACCGCCCTGTCTCGCCATGGCGATCGCCATATTGTATTCAGTAACGGTGTCCATTCCTGCACTCATCATGGGAATGTTCAGTTTAATCTTCTTTGTAAGGTAAGTTGAAACGTCGACCTGATTCGGGATCACTTTAGAGTACGCCGGAACTAAAAGGACGTCATCAAAAGTAATACCTTCACCAATGATAGTACCCATTGCTTTTCCTCCCTTGTCTTATAGTAACTTTTGGTTTGTAGATTAGTGTAACAAAAAAGTAAAAGTGTGTCAATCTAGTAAATTAGTCTAAAAATACTTTGCTAGGAGCAGTATTTCTCATTGTTTTTGCCAATGTTTCATCTGGCTCAATAATCACTTTACAGGTATCAGCACCATCACGGCAGATAAGCGCATAGCGCTTGTGCTCTGGGTTTCCGGAAGAAAAATCCTGTACCTTCAGCTTCTGGTTGCTGTTGTAATAGTCCATTCTGTGGGAATTAAGAGGTGCCATAATATCACATTCGGAGATATTCAGGCTTTTTACTCTCTTTCTCTTGGATTTCGCCATGATCTTATCAATGTCAAGCTCTCCGTTTACAAACAGATACTCAAACTCCAGATCTGTTCCCGGAAAAATGAACAGATACGCACAGACACCAAGTACAAGGGCTACGATCAGAAGCAGCGGCATGATAAAAAGGCCGGCCAGCACCAGAAGTGCGATCAGCGCAATGATTCCGCCCTTTACCAGTCTGTCTTTCATCGTCCGCTCTTTCTTCACAAGCAGTTCTGAATACAAATCGCTCATATTACTTTTCTCCTTTGTTTCTCAGATTTTTATTTAGTATAGCACAGAAAAGGGCCAGCGTCTATGACACCGACCCTTATAAAATCTAAACATTCTGTAACAGACTGTTACAGGAATTACATCATTCCCATGCCGCCCTGGCCGCCTGCTGGCATTGCCGGAGCATCCTCTTTGATGTTTGCAACAACAGATTCTGTTGTAAGCAGAGTAGAAGCAACACTTGTTGCATTCTGAAGAGCACTTCTTGTAACCTTTGCAGGATCAAGGATTCCCTCGTCTACCATGTTTACATATTTCTCGTTCAGAGCATCGAATCCAACACCCGGATCAGACTCTCTTACTTTATTAATGATAACTGCTCCTTCAAGACCAGCATTTGCTGCGATACGGAACAGTGGAGCTTCCAGTGCTTTCAGAATGATGTTTGCACCAGTCTTCTCGTCTCCCTCAAGGTTTGCTGCAAGTTTTGCAACTTCTTTGGAAGCGTGAATATAAGCAGATCCGCCACCTGCGATGATTCCTTCTTCAACTGCTGCTCTGGTAGCTGCAAGAGCATCTTCCATACGGAGTTTTGCTTCTTTCATCTCTGTCTCAGTAGCTGCACCAACACGTACAACTGCTACGCCGCCAGCCAGTTTTGCAAGTCTTTCCTGAAGTTTTTCTCTGTCGAAATCAGATTTTGTCTCTTCGATCTGTGCACGGATCTGGGCAACACGGTTGGCAATTGCCTCTTTGTCTCCCATACCGTCAACGATAACGGTTGTCTCTTTTGCAACTTTAACAGATTTTGCACGTCCTAACTGAGCCATTGTAGCATCTTTCAGTTCCAGACCAACCTCATCAGAGATTACAGTACCACCTGTCAGGATTGCGATATCCTGAAGCATTTCTTTTCTTCTGTCACCATAACCAGGAGCTTTTACAGCTACTACCTGGAAGGTTCCTCTTAACTTGTTAACGATCAGAGTGGTAAGAGCCTCGCCCTCAACATCCTCAGCGATGATAAGAAGTTTCGCACCAGCCTGCACGATCTGCTCCAGTAATGGAAGAACTTCCTGAATGTTGGAAATCTTCTTGTCTGTGATCAGGATATATGGATCTTCCAGAGTTGCTTCCATCTTTTCCATATCAGTTGACATATATGCGGAAATATATCCACGGTCAAACTGCATACCTTCTACAAGATCAAGCTCTGTGTGCATGGTCTTGGACTCTTCTACAGTGATAACACCATCGTTGGAAACTTTCTCCATTGCATTTGCAACCAGCTCTCCAACCTCTTTGTCACCAGCAGAAATAGATGCAACGTTTGCTATCTGTTTCTTTCCGCTTACTTTCTGGCTCATGTTCTTGATAGCCTCTACAGCAGCGTCTGTAGCTTTCTTCATACCACGTCTCATAACGATCGGGTTAGCACCTGCTGCCAGGTTCTTCATTCCCTCGTGAACCATTGCCTGTGCAAGTACGGTAGCAGTTGTGGTACCATCACCAGCTACATCATTTGTCTTGGAAGCAACTTCTTTGATCAGCTGGGCACCCATGTTCTCAAAAGCATCCTCAAGCTCGATCTCTTTTGCGATAGTAACACCATCGTTTGTGATAAGCGGAGCACCGAACTGTTTGTCAAGTACAACATTTCTTCCTTTCGGTCCAAGTGTTACTCTGACTGTATCTGCAAGTTTATTTACACCAGCCTCTAATGCGGTTCTGGCTTCTGCGCCATATTTAATCTCTTTAGCCATGATCAATCATCCTCCTGATTTTAAATCTGTTTTCAAAAACTTATTTTACAATTGCAAGAATGTCACTCTGTTTTACAATGATATATTCCTCGCCGTCAAGCTTCACTTCTGTTCCTGAATATTTGGAATAGATAACCTTGTCGCCTACAGCAACTTCCATTTTTATTTCTTTGCCATCTACTACTCCGCCAGGTCCTACAGCGATTACTTCTGCCTGCTGTGGTTTCTCCTGTGCCTGTCCCGGAAGAACGATACCGGATTTTGTTGTCTCTTCTGCTTCTAACTGTTTTAATACAACTCTGTCACCTAATGGAACTAATTTCATGATCTATGTCCTCCTTTAGAATTGCTTTTCTATTTTACTAGCACTCATTATTGCCGAGTGCTAATCACTGTTCATTATATTATTGAATTATTGGCTTTTGTGCAACTCTTTTCATTGTTGTATTTTTAAGTATACTCTTTTATATGCTCTTATATTCTCTTATTTTCTTCTTTTTTCTCACTTTAATAATTTTCTAAAACTTTTTATCTTGCTTCATGCTGCATCTATTACACAAGAAAGAATCCTGCTTTGCAGGATTCTCCGCCTGCGGCGGGTCGCTATAAGCGACATCTACCTTTCCGCCGCAGTGCGATCCTGCCCGGCAGGGCTTTTTATGCTATAGGGAATTCCAACGGAATTTCCTATAGCATAAAAAAGAACTGTTTCCCAATTTCTCGAAAAACAGTTCTGTGTTTGAAAAAGCCTCTAGTATATCTCAGGCTTTTTTATTTCTCTGTGCCTTAATTTCTTCCAGTTCATCAAAAATCACTTCATTCAGGACCTTGATATAGGTTCCTTTCATACCTGACGAACGGGATTCGATAACTCCTGCGCTTTCAAATTTGCGGAGCGCATTTACGATAACAGACCTGGTGATTCCCACCCTGTCTGCGATCTTGCTGGCAACCAGAATTCCCTCATCTCCGTCAAGCTCATCAAAAATGTGGATGATTGCTTCCAGTTCAGAGAAAGAAAGGGTATTAAACGCAGATTTCACAACCTGTTTCTTACGGTCTTCCTCAGCATTCTCCTCATGTACAGCTCTCATCATCTCAAGCCCTACTACTGTCGTTCCATACTCGCTGACAATAATATCCTCAATATCATATGGACGGTCCTTGCGGTACATGAATACAGTTCCAAGACGCTCCCCTGCGATATCAATGGGATTGATGATTCCCTGATAGCTGCTGGAAACGTGCTCGAAGCCCAGTGTCTGAAGATTCACATTCTCCTTGGTTGATAAAACACCTAAGAATCTTTCATTGAGAAGAGGGTCAACATGGCCGCCCACTTCATCAGCTATCAGCTCCTGGATTTCCTCAACGCCCGGGCAGAAGCTTACGCCGAGCACCTTGCCCTTCTTGCTTAAGACAAGGATATTGGAGCTTAAGGTGTCCATCAGGACCTGGCAGATATCATTAAAAACCACCTTACTGGAACTGCTGTTATGCAGAAGCTTATTGATTTTTCTTGTTTTATCAAGTAACTGAACGCTCATTTTGTCCTCCCTTCGCTTTTGTTCCGTTATTTTCACTTGTTAGCTTAATACTACACGTTTTTCGAACTATTTACAAGCTATTTTTTACTATTTTTCAATTTTGTTTAGCTTTTCTGAAAATATAACGTTTTTGAAACTATTCGTTAAACAACAGCAGTATCTGAAATTCCAAGTACCTTTTTATAGCGCAAAAAAGTCCCCCTTGCGTGGTTATACTCTCGCCACGCAGGAGAACTTTTCTTTTAAAATCCCTTAATTGTCTTTTTCCTCTTTTGGTCTGGCTTCTACATAGCCACAGGTCTCCTGGCTGCACACCAGTTTATTGCCTTTTTCCACCATATAACTTCCGCATACCGGGCACTTCTTGTCAGATGGCTTCTGCCAGGACATAAAATCACATTCCGGATTGTCCTCACAGCCATAATACTTACGGCCCTTCTTGGTCTTCTTCAGAACAACCTCCTTACCACACTTCGGGCACGCTACACCGATTTTTTCATAGTAAGGCTTGGTATTGCGGCACTCCGGGAATCCAGGGCATGCAAGAAATCTTCCGTGGGGACCATATTTGATCACCATATGACGGCCACAATTGTCGCAGACCACGTCTGTCTCTTCATCATGGATATCCACTTTCTCCAGTTCTTCCTGAGCTGCATCCACATCATGCTTCAGGTCTGGATAGAAGTTACGCACAACGGTCTTCCACTGGACAGTACCATTCTCGACGCAGTCAAGCAGTCCCTCCATAGTAGCAGTGAAATTCACATCCACAATACTTGGGAATGCCTGTTTCATAATACTGTTTACAACTTCCCCAAGCTCTGTCACATAAAGATTACGCTGCTCCTTGGAAACATAACGGCGGCTGATGATGGTAGTGATCGTCGGTGCATAAGTACTTGGACGGCCGATTCCCAGTTCTTCCATGGTCTTTACCAGGGAAGCCTCTGTATAATGCGCCGGCGGCTGGGTAAAATGCTGTTCCGGCTTTAATTCTTTCAGTTTCAGCTTCATGCCTTTGGTCAGGCTCTGGCTTAAAACATTGCTCTTCTTCATATCCTCTTCCTGCATGTACACAGAAAGGAAACCGTCAAATGCCACTTTTGAAGCAGATACGGTAAATGTATAATCCCCGCCAGCTACTTTTACAGATGTAGTCTCATATCTGGCTGGTGCCATACGGCTTGCCGCAAACCGCTTCCAGATCAGCTGATACAGCCGGAACTGGTCTCTTGTAAGGGATTCTTTTATCTGTACAGGTGTACGGCTGATATCGGTAGGACGGATTGCCTCGTGGGCATCCTGGATCTTCTGCCCTTTCTTTACTGCCTTAACCGATTCAGACACATATTCTTCTCCGTACTGGCTTCCAATGTAGCTTCTCGCAGCTGCATCTGCCTCATCGGAAATACGGACGGAATCGGTACGAAGATATGTGATCACACCCACAGTACCACTGCCCTTGATATCAACGCCCTCATAGAGCTGCTGTGCAAGACGCATAGTCTTCTGAGTAGAAAAATTCAGTGTCTTGGAAGCTTCCTGCTGTAAAGTACTGGTGGTAAACGGAAGAGGTGCATTCTTGGTCCGCTCACCTTTTTTCACTTCGGAGATCTCAAATTCCTCATCCTGAAGCTTTGCAAGAATCTGATCCATCTCAGCCTTATTGTGGATATCCATCTTCTTGTCTGTTCCATAGAACTTTGCCTCCAGAGGCTTCTTCTCCCCGGCAACCAGGAACTCACCAGACAGACTCCAGTATTCTTCCGGAATGAAAGAATTGATTTCTTCCTCCCGGTCACAGATGATGCGAAGCGCAACAGACTGCACACGGCCTGCACTTAAACCGCGTTTTACCTTTGCCCACAATAAAGGACTGATGGTATAACCAACCATACGGTCCAGCATTCTTCTTGCCTGCTGGGCATCCACAAGGTTCATGTTCAGTCCTCTTGCATGCTTCAGAGAATCCTTGACAGCAGTCTTTGTGATCTCATTAAATGTGATTCGGTGCATTTTCTTTGGATCTTCTTTCAGAGCCTGCATCAAATGCCAGGAAATCGCCTCTCCCTCACGGTCGGGGTCAGTTGCAAGATAAATCTTATCCGCTTTCTTGGCTGCCTTGCGAAGCTTGGCAAGCAACTCCCCTTTTCCGCGGATGGTAATGTATTTCGGCTCGAAATCATTTTCTACATCTATTCCAAACTGACTCTTGGGGAAATCACGCACATGTCCATTCGATGCCTCTACTTCATAATTTGACCCAAGAAATTTCTTTATTGTCTTTACTTTTGCAGGTGACTCCACTATCACCAGATATTTAGCCATACTACCTCTCCTAATTTGTATTCAGATTGCAACTGTAAAATCCTTTCACAGTCACTTCAGATCACTGCAGAATCAGCCCCCTGATATTCTGTAGTATTGTCTGCCGTTCTCTCCCACAAGCCCCATAAGCGTAAGTTCGGTGAGACAGGTACAGACTTTTGCCGCTGAAAGCCCGGTTTTTCTGATCAAATTATCCAGGTTTTCAGGTCGTAAATCGAGACCACTATACACCAAATCCAAATCTGGTGCAAGCCCCAACTTCTTTTTTTCCAAATTTTGAAGGCTGTTTTTTTCTTCAATCCCCCATTCCATAAGCATGATTTCCGGGCTGTAGGCAATTCCTGCACCATCAAAAATCAGCTTGTTGCAGCCTCTGCTCAGTTCCTCTGTCACAGCTCCCGGAAGGGCATAAACGCTGTGTCCATGCTCCAGGGCAAAATTAGCTGTGATCAAAGAGCCGCTTTGTTCTTTCGCCTCTACCACAAGAACTGCATCAGAAAGTCCGCTGATGATCCTGTTCCTGGCTGGAAACGCCCAGTTCACCGGAGGCGAGCCTGGTGGAAGCTCACTTATGATCCCGCCGCCTTTCTCCAGGATTCTCTGGTAAAGCCTTTTATTTGAAGCTGGATAACACACATCCACGCCACTTCCCAATACAGCAAAAGTAGGAGTGTCCGTATCCAGTGCGCCTTTATGTCCCTCTGCATCTATGCCTCTTGCCAGGCCACTGATGATCTGCACGCCATGCTTTGCCATGGTTCTTGCATATTTAAATGCCTGGCATCTGCCATAGGGACTGCACATACGGGCACCGATCACAGCTGCGGAGGGCTTCTTCGGATCCGGCAGATTTCCAATATAATACAATTTTTTCGGCATTCCGGAAAGCTTTCTGAGGCGTTCTGGAAATTCCGGCTCTTCTCTGGTCACACACTTAATTTTTTGTATTTCTTCCATACTAGATTACCTCCAAATGCACGGTTTTATGAATCTTATATTTGAAACAATTTCATAAGCACTCCATTTTTGCCCTTAACTTTTGTACTTTTTATCAAAAGCCTTATAAGTAATAGCTTCTGCAACATGCCTGGTGTGTATGAGCTCCTCTCCCTCCATATCAGCAATCGTTCTGGAGACTTTCAAAATCCTGTGGTAGGATCTGGCACTGAGTTCCATAAGTTCAAAAGCATCCTTTGCCACCTGAAGGGCATGCTCTGTGAGAACGCAGTATTTCTGGATTTGTTTGCCAGATAGTTCCCCATTAAAACAGATTTTTTCCCCTTGATAACGTTTCTGCTGTATTTTCCTGGCTTTTTCCACTCTTTTCCGGATAACAGCCGAGCTCTCTCCTTTCTTTGCACCTGAAATCTGGGAAAAACTAACTGGAGGCACATCAGCGCAAAGATCAATTCTTTCCAGAAGAGGCTGACTCAGTTTATGAAGATAATGGCTCACTTCCCCTGCTGTGCATCTGCACTTGTTCATGTCAGGATAATAACCACATGGGCAGGGATTCATGGCAGCCACCAAAATAAATCCGGCTGGAAATACATAAGTTCCGCTTGCTCTTGACAGCTGGATCTGTTTATCCTCCAAAGGCTGCCGGAGCACTTCCAGGCTTCTTCGTGTAAATTCCGGCAATTCATCCAGAAACAGCACTCCTCTGTGGGCAAGCGTCACTTCCCCTGGCCCTGGTATCCTGCCACCTCCGGCCAGAGCTGCTGCCGAACTGGTATGGTGGGGACTTCGAAAAGGCCTTACCTGGATCAGTGGTCTTTCCTGGCTTAAAAGGCCTGCAATGCTGTAAATTTTTGTAAGCTCCAGGCTTTCCTCAAAGGTAAGAGAAGGCATGATCGTAGGAATCCTTTTAGCCAGCATGGTTTTCCCGGTACCAGGTGGACCTATGAACAGAATATTGTGAAAACCGCTGACTGCGATCTCTGCTGCTCTTCTGGCACTTTCCTGTCCGCAGATTTCCATAAAATCCACAGCTGGAACCGCTTCTTTTTCTCTCTCTTTATGCTCTTCAAAAGGGACCCATCCTTTCTGGAATCCATCCGGGTCTGATACGACGTCCAGCACCTCCTTTATATGCCGGACACCAATCACCTGCATATCCTGCACCAGAATTCCTTCTTTCAGATTTCCAAAAGGGATAATGCAGTACCGGCATCCCAGCTCTCTGGCCCGGATCACTCTTGGCAGTACACCGGAAATGCTTCTCACTTCGCCATTCAGGCTAAGCTCGCCCATCACCATAACGTCCTTAAGCAGTCCTGGTTCCAGAAAACCTGCTGCTGCCAGAATTGCAGCTGCAACCGGCAGATCAAATCCAGCCCCCTCTTTTCTTAAATCTGCTGGTGCCAGATTCACAGTCACCTTCTTGGGCGGCAGACTGATTCCGTTATTTTTCAAGGCGGTACGCACTCTGTCCTGTGCTTCCTTAACCTGTGTGCTGGGAAAGCCAACCATAGTAAAGCAGGGAAGCCCGTTGCTTACATCTGCTTCCACCTGGACCGAACAGACTTCCATTCCGGAAATTGCCGCTGATAAAACACTTGCAAACACTCTTATTCCTTTCTGCAGATATAGTTCTTCCCCGTATCCGAAACTATTCTGCCGCTTCAATATGTCTCTGGAATAAAAAAGATGAAAAGATCAAAAAATAGTACTGGTCACATATAAATATTCTGACCCAAAGATGTGATTAAAAGATATACAAAATTTATTATAGCCCATTTTGCTCTGGATTGCAATAGTGCATTTCGTTCTGATTTATACTTTCTGAAAGAATTTGAACCCTTTCAGAGCCAGCGCATGTTTCCTTCTACTTTTAACTGCCAGCTCTGAACGATTCTACAGAAGAAAAAGAGGTGAACCTATGAAATTTCAGAGAATCCAGGATCTTCGGACAGACGCCGATCTTTCCCAGAAGCAGATCAGTGAAATTCTTCACATCAGCCAGCGCTCCTATTCCCATTATGAAACCGGCTCCAGGAATATTCCTATTGAAATGCTGATCCGGCTTGCAAATTACTATGAGACCAGTATTGACTATCTGGTCGGACGTACTGATAACAAGAAAATGCCAAAATGAGGGGGGAACAATCCTCCCCTCATTTTGGCATTTTCTTTTGCTTCGTATTTCATTATTTGCCTTCACTTCGAAGCTTCGCTTCCTGTTCTGCAATTTTCGTTATATTCGCGACTTCATATTCGTTAAAGATCTCCCCCTGATTATTATCAAAGGTATCCGGATCTTCCGTTCCTTTATACCAGGATTTGCCGTTAAAATAATCTGCAATTCTCTGTGTCACAAACTTCCTTCCATGACGGGCATAAATCTCATTTTTGGCCAGCTCCAGCTGATCGGAGGAATAGCCGGAAAGATCCTCATCTGTAAGATAACGGCTGTCACTTTCCGGGAAAATGTAATCCCTGTCAGAAATATCCGTATTCTTCTCTCCGGCAGCCTTCGTCACAGTTGGCTCTGCATTAACCAAAGCCGCCTTCTCCCTGGTCAGCACTTCATCTACAGATGGAGCCATTCCAGCACCATCCGCTGTCTCTACAGTGTCAAGACGCAGGTAAAGCTTGCCCTGGTCGAAGGTCATATTTCCACTTACCTTGTTTCCCCAGGAATCCGAAAAAGACAGTTTCGCCGCATTTCCGGATACCTTTGCCGTATCAGAAGCCTCTGAAACTTTGGTGCCCTCACTGTCCTTTGCCTGGGAAAATGAAAAAGTAACAGACTTAAGAGTAAGATCATCAATTGTCAATGTTACCAGGCCATCCTTGCTGTACCAGGTTCCATAATAGTCATTTGCCATAAATGCAGGCGCACGGCTGATTACCGGCGTAGGCGTCACGGTAGCAGTAGGCTCCGGTGTAGGCGTAGCAGTCGCAGCAGGTGTAGGTGTCACAGTAGGCACCTTTTCCAGTGCTTCAATAGCCGCCTTTTTCTGCTGTTCCTTCTGAAGATTCTTTTTGTGATTGGCAAATAGCAGACCTGCAATGCCAATCATGATGAATATGGCGATCAGTGCAAACAAAGTTGCTTTTAGTACATCTTTATTCTGTTTTTTCATATGCGCTTACCTCCTGTACCAAAATGACTTCCATGTCCCTGACCTGGAATAAAAACGATTGCTGTCGCTTCCTTTATTCCTGTCCATTCCAGCAATAGGTACAAAGCTTGCATGGTTCGATGTCAATGGATTTCTTCAGGTCATCCAGACGATGGTATTTCAGTGATGTAAAGTTCAGCTCTTTACGGATTTCCTCCAGCATTTCTTTATAATTGGTGGAATCCGGGTTTGCATAATCCTGCAGGATCTTATCGGATACATTTTCTCCCTCACGTTTTGCGATGATACGTCTTGTGATCAGATCCATTTCTGACTTGGAACGGGAAAAATTCAGATACTTACATCCGTATAAAAGAGGCGGGCATGCCGGGCGGATATGCACTTCCTTCGCCCCGTTATTATACAGAAATTCCGTTGTCTCCCTAAGCTGGGTGCCTCTTACAATAGAGTCATCGATCATCAGAAGACTCTTATCCTTGATCAGTTTATGTACCGGGATCAGCTTCATTCTGGCGATCAGATTACGCTGGCTCTGCTGGGTGGGCATAAAAGATCTGGGCCAGGTAGGAGTGTATTTGATAAACGGGCGGGCAAATGGAACTCCGGAGCGGTTTGCATAACCAATGGCATGTGCGATACCAGAATCCGGTACACCAGCTACCAGGTCCGGATTTACTTCCCCAGCATCTCTTCCAGCCAGAATATCCCCGCATTTATAGCGCATCTCCTCTACATTTACTCCTTCATAAGTAGAGGTAGGATAGCCATAATATACCCACAGGAAAGAACAGATCCGCATTTTCTCTCCTGGCTGCTGCAGCACCTGGGCACCCTCCGGCGTAATGAAGTCAATTTCACCAGGGCCTAATTCCTTCAGGTCCTCATATCCAAGATTAATATAAGCATGGCTTTCAAAGGAAGCGCAGCAGGCATCCTCTTTCCTGCCGATGACAAGCGGTGTACGGCCATAGCGGTCACGTGCTGCATATATTCCCTCTCCTGTCATAAGAAGAAGAGTCATGGAACCCTCGATCATCTCCTGGGCATAACGAATTCCTTCCACAATACTGTCCTTCTGATTGATCAGGGCCGCTGTCACTTCTGTTGGATTCACACTGCCGCCACTCATCTCCAGAAAATGGGTATGTCCATCCTGAAAACATTTCTCCACCAATGCTTCTATATTGTTGATCTTACCTACTGTGGTGATGGCAAAATTTCCCAGATGGGAACGCACTAGAAGAGGCTGGGGTTCATTATCGGAAATACAGCCGATTCCAATATTTCCCTCCATCTCTGCTACATCTTTGTCAAACTTGGTACGGAAGGGAGAGTTCTCAATATTATGGATCACACGGTTAAAACCGCCTATCCTGTCAAAAACAGCCATTCCACCTCTTCTTGTTCCCAGATGGGAATGATAATCAATTCCAAAAAAAAGATCCATTACACAATCAGACTTTGAAGCAACACCAAAAATTCCACCCATTTTCTCTTAGTCTCCTTATTTTTTCTCCTTTATAACGCCTTTTCGATAGGCATCCAAAAGCTGTTTCAGCTCCTGAATTCGTTCTTTCAGTGCCTTACCGTTATCCGTATCTCCTACAAGTGCACGCCTTGGGTTATACCGGACAGCCACACGGTTGGACACAATGTCCCTCTCAGTTGCCACTGCATCTTCTGCCGAAGTAAAAGGCTCATGTGCAGTCAGACTCAAACCATAGGAACTGTATATCAGAGTATATCCGGCAATACCGGTCACATTCCGGTATGCCTCGCAGAAACCACCATCAATTACGATCACTTTGCCGTCACATTTCACAGGATTCTCTCCCTCAAGCTGGTGTACCGGCACGTGACCGTTGATAATATGCCCTTTCTCCGGATCCAGTCCGAATTCCTGAAGCATACGGTTTACCACCTCTTCTTTTTCCCAGAGATGGTAGTAGGCATTCTTTTTCTCTTTGTGTGTCTCTTTATCTGCGATAAAATAACGCTCGAACGTGGTCATTTTATCTTTTCCATAAAGCGGGGAATTGGGACCTGCCCAGATATACCACAAAATATCCTGGCTTTCCTTCTTCTCCTTCTCGTCTACGGTAAAAAATGCTTTTCTTACATAGGCTTCCAGTTTATCATAAAGTGCCTTGCCTTTACAAGTCTCGCCATAAATCCGGACTTCTTTCAGAGTCCCGTCTTCATTAAGCGGAATGCTTCCGTGAAACAGAAGATTCCCATTATAGGTCTTGTAAAGGCCTCCTTTGTCCAGAAGCAGCTGCATATGGTTCTGCAGCTTTTCACAATTCCGGAATGCTGAAGTCAGACGCTCTATCACATCTTTTTCCCCGTCAGTCAGTTCATAGGGATGTTCCCAGTCAATGGTTGGGAAATGATTATCCAGAAGCTTATGCTCTGTTCCATCTGGCAGGCGGACAGTTCCATGCTCCGGATCAATGCCTTCCAGCACACACCGGTTCTCCATGTGAAAATCCGGATGTTCTTTGGCAAGGGCTCCTTCCAGCTTAAACTGGATAATGGAAATTGCCTTGTGCATTTTCCGGCTTAATTCTTTCTCCAGGGCATTATAATTAGAAGGATTTCCATGAATTTCGAAAACATCACAGGGATCATCCCCATATACTTCCATCGCAAAAGCAGCAAGGGGCATCATATTGATCCCGTAACCATCTTCCAGAATATCAAGATTGCCGTAACGGATGCTGTTTCGGATCACTGTCGCCATACATGCGGCCTGGCCCACAGCAGCTCCCATCCAGACTACGTCATGATTGCCCCACTGAATATCCAGGGAATGGTAATCCATCAGTCTGTCCATGATAAAATGGGGACCCGGACCTCTGTCATAGATATCTCCAAGCACATGAAGATGGTCTACAACCAGCCTCTGGATCAGCTCTGCAAGGGCAATGATAAAATTCTCTGCCCTGCCGATATCAATGATGGTATCTACAATAGAATCGTAGTAAGCTTCTTTGTCAAGAACCTCCGCTTTTTCCGTGATCAGTTCTTCTATAACATATGCATAATCCGCAGGCAAAGCCTTGCGTACCTTGGATCTGGTATACTTGGAGGCAGTGGTCTTGCACACCTCGATCAGACGGTACAGGGTAATCTTGTACCAGTTTAGCATATCCGGTTCTTTTTTCTTTACATAGGCAATTTTCTCCTTGGGATAATACACAAGGGTTGCCAGGGAACGCTTGTCACTGTTGCTTAAGGTGTGTCCGAATACATCGTCTATTTTCTTCCGCACTGCACCTGAACCATTTCGGAGCACGTGGGAAAAAGCCTCGTACTCTCCGTGGATATCAGACAAAAAATGCTCTGTGCCTTTGGGAAGATTGAGAATAGACTGGAGATTGATAATCTCTGTGGAAGCTTTCCCAATGGTGGGATAAAGTTCCGCCAGACGTTGTAGGTAACGCAGTTCTTCTGTCTTCATGAAGCCTCCTGTTGCAATATTTTTCCATAGCGGTTCAGAGCCAACTTCCAAAATGCGACCCATTTCGTCGGTGTGGCGTATCCGCTGCTATTCGCAGGTAACATTATCCAGCATTCGTTGAAAAATCAAACAACGAAATCTGATTGGACTGTGGGATATCCCCAAACAGCCCAAGCTTATCCATAAGCTCAATAACGGTCTTGCTGACCTTGGTGCGGTCGCGGAAATCATCCTTGGAAAGAAATCTTCCCTGCACGGCAGCATCCACCACGGCATCTGCCGCTTTGTCCCCAAGACCTTCTATGGAGTCAATAGAGGGCATTAGTTTCCCTTCTATGATCTGGAAACGGTGAGCCTTCGCCCGATAAATATCGATCGGCATAAATTCATAGCCTCTTGCGTACATCTCCTGTACAATACGCATATCCTTCAGGGTATCCTGCTCCTTCTTGGACGCCGAATCTCCCTTCTTACGGATCTCTGCCATATAAAACTCCAGCTTTTCTTTTCCCATACACATAAGCTCATAGGAAAAAGCGGTGGCACGGATACTGAAATATGCCCCATAATAAGCCAATGGCTGGAATACCTTGAACCAGGCAATCCTGTAAGCCATCATAACATAAGCCGCTGCATGGGCTTTCGGGAACATATATTTGATTTTTTTACAGGACCAGATATACCAGTCCGGAACCCCATGTTCCTTCATAGTGGTGATCCATTCATCACGAAGGCCTTTTCCCTTACGGACACTCTCCATAATGGTAAAAGCAAGACCACTTTCCACGCCCTGTCCAATGAGATAGATCATAATATCATCTCGGGTACAGATTGCGGTGGAAATAGTAGCCTTTCCTTCCTCGATAAGCTTCTGGGCATTTCCCAGCCATACGTCTGTACCATGGGAAAGCCCGGCGATACGGATCAGGTCAGAAAAATATTTCGGCTTGGTATCCATAAGCATCTGCATGGCAAAGTCCGTACCGAACTCCGGAATGCCAAGACAGCCAAGCTTACACCCACCAATATCCTTCGGCTCGATTCCAAGGGCTTCGGTGCTGGCAAACAAGGACATAACCGCCTTATCATCAAGAGGGACTTCCCTTGCATTTAAGTCTGTCATATCCTCAAGGGTACGGATCATGGTAGGATCATCGTGTCCAAGGATATCCAGCTTCAGCAGGTTTCCATCAATGGAGTGGTAATCAAAATGGGTGGTGATAAACCCACTGCTGGAATCGTTTGCCGGATACTGGACCGGAGTAAATTTCTCAATCTCTTCTCCCATGGGGAGTACGATAATACCTCCAGGATGCTGTCCGGTACTTCGCCGGATACCGGTACATCCCTGTACAATACGGTTGATCTCACAGGAACGCTTGTGCTGTCCCCGCTCTTCAAAGTAATTCTTTACATAACCAAATGCAGTCTTATCTGCCAGGGTACCAATGGTACCGGCCTTAAAGGTCTGGCCTTTTCCGAAAATAACTTCTGTATAATGATGGGCATTGGACTGGTATTCTCCTGAGAAATTCAGGTCAATATCCGGCTCCTTGTCTCCCTTAAATCCAAGGAACGTCTCAAAAGGAATATCAAAGCCCTGTTTGGTCATTTTAGTGCCGCATTTCGGACAGATACGGTCTGGCATATCACACCCTGCCATACCGGAAAATGCCTTGATCTCCGGAGAATCAAAGTCGCTGTATTTGCACTCCGGATTCGGGCAGAGATAATGAGGTGGAAGAGGATTTACCTCTGTGATACCAGACATGGTCGCAGCAAGGGAAGATCCTACCGATCCTCGCGATCCCACCAGATAACCGTCTGCATTGGACTTCCACACCAGTTTCTGGGCGATAATGTACATCACCGCATATCCATTGGAAATAATAGAATGCAGCTCTTTGTCCAGACGTTCTTCCACGATCTTCGGAAGCACCTCTCCGTACATTTCGTGTGCTTTCTGGAAACACATGTCCTTCAGGTCCTGGTCAGAGTTTTCAATGACCGGCGGGTATTTATCCGGATGGATCGGAGACATTTTCTCTATCATATCCGCTATCTTTACCGTATTTGTAATTACTACTTCCTCCGCCTTCTCACTTCCAAGATAAGAAAACTCCTCCATCATTTCCTCTGTAGTACGAAGGTACAACGGCGCCTGGTTATCGGCATCCTTGAAACCGCTTCCTGCCATGATAATACGACGGTAAATCTCGTCCTGTGGATCCATAAAATGCACGTCGCAGGTGGCAACTACCGGTTTGTTGAACTGCTCTCCCAGCTTCACGATCTTCTTATTGATCTCGATCAGGTCTTCCTTGGAGTGGATCGTGTCATTCTTTTCATCCTCCACCATGAACATATTGTTCCCAAGCGGCTGGATTTCCAGATAATCATAGAAGGTTACCAGTCTTGCAATCTCCTGCTCCGGTGCATTGCGAAGCAGCGCCTGGTAAAGCTCTCCTGCCTCACAGGCACTTCCAATAAGAAGCCCGTCCCTGTGAGCCTCGAACACGCTTTTTGGCACACGTGGCCTGTGGTTAAAATATTTAATATGGGACTGGCTTACCAGCTTATACAGATTAATACGGCCAGTTTCATTGCGCATAAAAATTACGGCATGATAGGTGGGCAGCTTCTTGATGGTATCCGGGGAAATTTTTCCCTGCTCATTCAGCTGGTCTACATCTGTAATATCTCTCTGGGCGCACATTTCCACAAATTTCTCAAAAATCCTTGCAGTACACTCTGCATCATCCACAGCCCGATGGTGATGATCCAGGGAAACACCAACTGCTTTTGCCACTGTATCCAGCTTAAAACGGTTCAGGGCAGGCAGAAGGAATCTGGCCATACCAACTGTATCTACATAGGTAAAATCATTGGGAATACCCATGCGGTTACAGTTCTCTATGATAAAGCTCATATCGAAATCTGCATTGTGGGCTACCATGGTAGCTCCTTCGCAGAATTTCAGAAATTCCGGTAAAATTTCTTCAATCGGACGGGCATCCATCACCATGCTGTCATTGATGCTGGTCAGCTGCTCGATTCGAAACGGAATCGGCACCTGTGGATTGACAAATGTAGAAAAACGGTCGGTAATTTTGCCATTTTCTACCAGCACCGCACCGATCTCGATGATCTTACAGGTCAGAGGAGAAAATCCGGTGGTCTCAATATCAAAAACAACAAATCTTCCGTCCAGGGACTGTCCTTTGGGCCCTGTAACCATACCTTTCAGATCGTCTACCAGATACGCCTCCATACCATAAAGGACCTTAAAGTCAGAATCCTTTGGCACGCAGCCTCCCCAGGCATCAAAACAGTGATTCGCCTCCGGGAAAGCCTGTACCACACCATGGTCAGTGATAGCGATTGCCGGATGTCCCCATTCATAGGCACGTTTTACCAGAGCTTTCGCCTCTGTTACACCATCCATGTCGCTCATCTTGGTATGGCAGTGCAGTTCCACTCGTTTCTGAGGGCTGGTATCCACTCTTGCACTTCTGAAATCAGCGATTTTCTTGATTCCGGAAATAGAACCTATGGTAAGTTCGCCATCGAAACGGTCAATGGAAGTAACACCTTTAATTTTCAGGAAAGCGCCCTTTTTCACATGATCTTTTATTTCTGGGACCTGCTCGTTGCGCAGGAACATTTTTACTGTAATGGAATCGGTAAAATCAGTGACCGGGAAGATCAAAATGGTCTTCTCGTTCCGGATTTCCCTTGCCTCCACATCCATAACCTGGCAGCGGATGACAACCTCGCCCATTTCCTGCACGATATTTTCCAGAGGAATGGGATCTGCTTCAAAATCTCTTCCATATATAACATCCGGGTTTGGATCCTTGCGGAAGCCACCACGGAAATCGCCGCCCCATTTTCCCTTCTTCTCAAAAGGCTTTTTCTCGAAGGATTTCTTTTCCTGTGCTTTTGGTTCTTTCTCCGCTTTCTTTTCTGTTTCCCCTGCTGCCTTTTTCCCGGCATCCTGGCTTGCTTTCTCCTTTGCTGCCTCAATGGCTTTCGCACTTTCCTCTTCTGTGGAAAGCTTGGCATGCTTCAGCACATTTGCCACTTCCTGACGGATCTGGATGGCCGCATTCTTACGGTATTTGCTCTCTTCTGTCTGTACATAATCCAGGGAAACCTTCAGATTCATTCCGCAGCGTTCACAGAAAACCTTGTGAAGATACTCCACAAGGATCTCACTCTTCTGTCTGGAAATTACAGAATCCGGAAGCACCATGTTCAGGCAGTCATCCTCCGGGAACGTGATCTGCGCCTGTTTGAACAGGTTGTATTCCAGCATATTGTAATTTCGAAGCTCCAGCTCCATACTGGAACGGTAAGTATCCAGAAAATTCTTCGGCGTGTACTGTCTGGACAGGTGGAATTTCTCGATTACCTTCACACTTACTTCAATTCCAGGAAAACATTGTCTTTTGATCTGTTCCTCCAGGCTGAAAATATGCTTCTTATGAATCCATCTGTCACTTTTCAGGTATACCCGCACGCAGGTTTTCGCAGAATTACACGCCACCTTTGTGACGATCACGTCCTCCAGAAGTTCACTTAATTCCTGCTTTAATTTTAAATTTGGAAATACGTCAAAAAATTCTTTTTCCATTTATAGAATATACACCTTCTGTTTTATCCAAATACGACTGTTCACTCTACGTTTTACTGACCCGCCTCACTGGTCTTCCAGTTCATCAACTCATCACGTAACGTTTCCAGGAGCTGATCCTCTGGCACCTTCTTTATGATCTCGCCGCCTTTGATCAGAAGCCCAACGCCTGCGCCACCGGCGATTCCGATATCAGCTTCCTTCGCTTCTCCTGGTCCATTTACCACACACCCCATTACTGCGACCTTGATGTCAAGTGGGATATCCTGTACCATAGTTTCTACTTTATTTGCCAGACCAATCAGATCGATCTGGGTACGTCCGCAGGTCGGGCAGGACACTACTTCCACCCCGCCCTTGCGAAGTCCTAATGTCTTCAGAATACGTTTAGCGGATTTCACCTCTTCTAACGGAGCGCCTGTCAGGGAAACACGGATGGTATCGCCGATTCCCTGGTACAGGATGATACCAAGTCCAATAGCGGATTTAATATTTCCAGAATATAAGGTTCCGGCTTCTGTAATTCCTACATGAAGCGGATAACTGGTCTGCTTCGCGATCAATTCATGAGCCCTTGCGCACATCATCACATCCGAAGATTTGATACTGATCACCAGATTGTCATAGCCAAGTTCTTCGATCATATGCACTTTGTCAAGAGCACTCTCTACCAGACCTTCTGCAGTCACTCCATGGTATTTTTCCACCAGCTCTTTCTCAAGGGAGCCACTGTTTACCCCGACACGGATAGGAATATTCCGCTCCTTCGCCACATCCACAACAGCCTTGATGCGCTCTTTACTTCCAATATTTCCCGGATTGATCCGAATCTTATCTGCCCCATTTTCCATGGCTGCAATGGCAAGGCGATAGTCAAAATGGATATCCGCCACCAGGGGAATGTGAATCTGTTTCTTGATCTCTCCCAGCGCTTTCGCAGCTTCCATAGTAGGTACTGCACAGCGGATGATATCACAGCCAGCTGCCTCAAGGGCAAGAATCTGCTCAACCGTAGCCTGCACATCTTCTGTCTTTGTATTGGTCATTGACTGGATCAGGATCGGGTTTCCCCCTCCAATCTTTTTATTTCCTATCTGAATGACCTTGGTATGATCTCTATACATAGTTTATTCCTCCAATTTTTGCATTTATGATAACATCTGCATATGAGCCTGTTTTTTTCCTTTTAAACTCCTGTACAGCAGCAGATGTATAGAGCACAAAAGGGATGTCTTATTGTGACACCCCTGCTGCATGGCATACTGGAGCTATCTGAAAAACCATTCCTGCGAAAAAAGCTTTTTCAAACACACTCTAATGCTGGATTTCCAACAATTTTTTCTTCAAATCCTCTTCCATTTTGCGCATTTCCATCTCTGCTTGCGCCCGTTTCGCCCGTCCTTCCTTCTGGATATTCATTACGTCATCCAGAGTGGCGATCAGCTCCTGGTTAGTCTGCTTCAAAGTCTCAATATCCACAATTCCACGCTCTGATTCCTTCACAGTCGCAGTGGATGCAAGATGAAGTGCCTGGGCATTTTTCTTCAAAAGTTCATTAGTCAGATTCGTCACTTCTCTTTGTGCCTGAGCAGCCTCTGTGGAGTGGGCAATTCCAAGTGCCAATACCATCTGGCTTTTCCAAAGAGGAATGGTATTGACAATGGTGGTCTGGATTTTTTCCACCATAAGGGTATCATTGTTCTGCACAAGGCGGATCTGTGGTGCCGTCTGAAGGGAAACGGTTCTGGTCAGTTCCAGGTCATGAAGCTTCTTCTCGAAGCGGTTGCATTTACTGTCCAGATCCTTAGCTTCCTGTGCATCCTCTGGCAGGCCGCTGGCTGCAGCCTTTGCCTCCAGCTCTCTCAGTTTCCCATCACGCACATCCTGAAGCTTCTGCTTCCCGGCAAGAATGTACATGGTCAGTTCTTTATAATAATTCAGATTCTGGGAATACATCTTCTCCAGAACCGCAGAATCTTTCATCAGACGCATCTGGTGTTCCTCCAGTGAGGTCACGATCTTCTGAACGGTTACTTCTGCTTTTGCATAGCGGTTTTTCAGATTTTCGATTTTATTTCCCTGTTTTTTGAAAAAGCCAAGGAACCCCTTCTCTTCCTCCGCCACGTCAAAATCACGTAGTTCTCCCACAACCTGGCTGATCAGGTCTCCCACTTCTCCAAGATCCTGGGTGCGCACATTCTCAAGAGCCGCATCGGAAAAATCCGCCATCTTCTTCTGTGTTCCCGCGCCATATTGTAAAATCTGGTTGGTATTCTCGATGTCGATTTTCTGGGCAAAGCTATCCACCATCTGCTGTTCCTCATGGGAAAGAACGGTCTGTTCCATTTCTTTTTTTACAGCTTCTACTTCTGGCTGTACTGCCATCTCTGCCCTAGGCTCTCCCAAATCTGGTTCCAGTGTCAGTGTGGGTGCGTTATCTTCAAAACCTGTAAATTCGTTTCCCATAGCTTCCTCCTTATGGTTGCTGTTTACATTCTTCACATAATCCTTTTATTCTTTTCCTGCCTTCTTCCTCATGCGGGTAAGCTCGTCCTCTGTCAGCCCCTCCTGGGCAAGCACTGTATTCAGAACCGAAATGTCGCTGGAAACATCCATGGCCACATCTGCAAATACAGAATCCAGAAGCTTCTCAAAAGCGATGTTCAAAGTATCGATGGTTTCCTCGATCTCTTTCTTAGAGGAAGTGATGTTCTCTCCCTGCACAGGCTGGCTGTCCATGTCCTCATAGGCATTCAGAAGCTTCACAGTCATGGGAAGATAATAGTCCATCAGGCGGTTCAGGTCCGTGATGATCTCCGGATGTGCCTTCGCCCTCTCAAAGATTTTCGCCACGATCAGCTCCATGCGGGAAATTTTCCTGGAGATTTCCTCGCCTGGTATGGCATTGTTGCTCCTGCGGATCTTTTCAAGGAAATCATTTCCTTTATCAAGAACCTGTCGAACTTCCGGGGAAAGGTTCTCTTTCTCTTCCTGACGCTTTCTTTCCTCTGCCTGCTGACGGCTTTCGTCCGCCCGGCGCGCGCTCTCATCGGCCTGCTGCCGGAGCAGTGTTTCCTTCTGCTGACGCTCTTCTAACTGCTTCTGGGTACTTACATATTGCTCATAGGTTTCATTACTGGTGATCAGACAGGTCTCCTGCTTGTCTACATGTCCCTGAAGAAACCAGCCTTTTTTTATCATTCGTTTGATGTCTTTTTTTACAAATTTCACCGGCTTATCAACTGCAAGTGCAAGCTGCTGGAAATTTCCGTAGGTGTGGCTTCCCAATGCGTCAATATATTTGCTGCGGCGTTTCAGTCCTGCAAGGGTCGTGCAGCCCTGGCCGAGAAGGAGACCGCTGGCGGCGGTAAGGACGGTTAAACCAGCCGAAACACCTAACACAGCACCTTTTCCAAATCCAATCCCAAGCGCTCCACAAAGTATAGCAGCTATTCCAAAAGTTCCGGTAAGAATCCCGCCAAACACAGTCTTTAAAAGACCTTTCACCCTGATCCCATTGGCAGATGAATACAATGTCAGATCTGTCTGACCAAAGACAGAAGAATTTGCGTCTGTATTTCCAGACGCTTCTCCATTTCTTCGATTTCTCTCATTTTCCTGATTATTTCCTTCTTTCTGGAATTCCCAGGAACGGTTCTGCCTGTAATCATACGAGCTTCCAGTACGGTAATTGGTATATTTCCCACTTCCTACCGTATTGTTCAGTGCATCCTTAAGCGCATCACTTCCATTATCAATCGCTTTGTTCAGCGCCTGGTTGATGGTCTGACTCAGTTTCTGGTAATTTTTCTCATTTATAGCACTGTCAATGATGTCCTGGATCTTATCTCCCAGCTCATCAAATTCATTATATCCCATATTTTCCTCCGGATATTTTATTCCGTAATGCTTGTTTTTATTATACAAAAATCCCCTGCAAAAAACAAGACAACAGAAAAATATAAACCATTTCTCCCTTTTGACGGGATTTTCACGGGAAAATCATCTAAATTTCTACTTTTCCCATTGAATTTCACACGTAAAAGTTTTACAATAGTAAAAAGCGTCGTGAATTCAATTGTTACTACAAGTAAAGAATCCACCCGAAGAAATTACTCTAGGAGGAAATTGTTATGGAGAAAAAGAACATTGACTGGGGCAACCTGGGCTTTGGTTATGTAAAAACCGATTACCGTTATGTATCTAATTATAAAAACGGTGCATGGGATGAGGGAGGACTTACCACAGATGATACCGTTACCATCAGCGAGTGCGCAGGTGTCCTTCAGTATGCACAGACTGTTTTCGAAGGTATGAAAGCATACACCACAGAAGACGGACGTATTGTTACTTTCCGTCCTGACCTGAACGGAGAGCGTATGGAGCATTCCGCAGCAAGACTGGAAATGCCTGTATTCCCGAAAGACCGTTTTGTTGATGCAGTTGTTCAGACAATTAAAGCAAATGCTGCATATGTACCACCATATGGTTCTGGTGCTACTTTATATGTACGTCCATACATGTTCGGAAGTGATGCTGTTATCGGCGTAAAGCCAGCTAATGAGTATCAGTTCCGTGTATTCACCACACCAGTTGGACCATATTTCAAGGGCGGCGCTAAGCCGATCACAATCCGTGTCAGTGATTTCGACCGTGCTGCACCGAATGGTACCGGTCATATCAAAGCTGGTCTGAACTATGCGATGAGCCTTCACGCAATCGTTGATGCCCATAAGAATGGATTTGATGAGAACATGTATCTTGATTCCAAGACACGTACCAAGGTTGAAGAAACTGGCGGTGCAAACTTCCTGTTCGTAACAAAGGATGGCAAGGTCGTAACACCGAAGTCTGACAGTATTCTTCCTTCTATCACACGTCGTTCCCTGATCTATGTTGCCAAGGAATATCTTGGACTGGAAGCAGAGGAAAGAGAAGTATACTTCGACGAAGTAAAAGATTTCGCAGAGTGTGGTCTTTGTGGTACTGCTGCTGTTATCTCTCCTGTTGGCAAGATCGTTGACCACGGTAAAGAGATCTGCTTCCCAAGCGGCATGAACGAAATGGGACCGATTACCAAGAAGCTGTATGAGACACTTACCGGAATCCAAATGGGCCGTATCCAGGCTCCTGAGGGATGGCTGAAAGTTATCGAGTAATTTTTAGAGGCTGCGGTTCACTGAACCACAGCCTCTTATTTTTCATTCTTATACCATTTTACAACCTGCATAAAATTTTCAATTTTCATAAATTTAGCCTTGACTTTTTATTTGCAGGCTTTCTAGCAGTTTCAGAACCTCATCCTTTTCTCATCGCAGATAATCGAAATAAATTATTTATTCCTCTCATACCGCACAAACTTATATTCCAGGTCGAAATAAGTCTGCTCTTCACTCTCAGCAGCCACATGCCACTGTGGATCTTCATCCAGGTTCGGAAAATAACTGTCTGCAATGTATGTAAAATCGATCTTCGTCACCTGTGCTGCATCACAATACGGAAGCAGCTGTTTGTAAATCGTATCGCCACCGATACAGTAAACATCTTCTGCCGGATACATCTTCAGTTCTTCCAGAAGCTCATCAATAGAATGAACAATGATGGCATCTTTCACTTTATAATTCTCATTCCGGGTAAGCACAATATTCGTGCGGTTCTTAAGGGGTAGTCCTCCTGGAAAGCTCTCCAGCGTTTTTCTTCCCATGACGCAAACCTTTCCCGTTGTTTCCTGGCGGAACATCTTCATATCTGCCGGTATGCTTACCAGAAGCTTATTGTCTTTTCCGATTCCCCAGTTTTTATCTGCTGCTACAATTATTTTCATTTTGCACCTTCTCTTTCCTAGAGCGTGTTTGAAAAAGGCTTTCTGCAAGATAATTTTTCAAACAGGCTCTAATTTATCATTCTGGATTTTCGCTCAGATCGCGATCGGGATATTCTTGATCTGGGGCCAGGTCTGGTAATTTTCCACGATCAGATCATCGGTCGTAAAATCATAGAAATTCTTCACTTCCGGATTCAGCTTCACAGTCGGCGCTGGATACGGAGTCCTGGAAATCAGCTCCTTGATAACCGGAACATGCCTGTCATAAATATGGCAGTCTGCGATCACATGTACAAGCTCACCAGCCTCCATATCACAACACTGTGCGATCATCATCAGAAGCAGGGAATACTGGCATACATTCCAGTTATTTGCTGCCAGAATATCCTGGGAGCGCTGGTTTAGGATTGCATTTAAGGTCAGCTTGTCTTTGCCCGGCTCTTTGGTCACATTAAAGGTCATGGAATAGGCACATGGATAAAGATTCATCTCGTGGAGATCTTCGTGTACGTAAATATTGGTCATGATCCTGCGGCTGTATGGATTGTTTTTCAGGTCATAAAGAACACGGTCTACCTGATCCATCATTCCCTCTTTGTACTGGTGCTTCACGCCCAGCTGATAGCCGTATGCTTTCCCAATGGAACCATTCTCATCTGCCCAGCTGTCCCAGATATGGCTGTGAAGATCATGAATGTTATTGGATTTCTTCTGCCAGATCCACAGGATTTCATCCATTGCGCTCTTCAGTGCGGTCTTACGGAGAGTAAGAGCTGGAAATTCCTTTCTCAGATCATACCGGTTCACAACACCAAACCGCTTAATGGTGTAAGCTGAAGTTCCATCCTCCCAAACCGGGCGGACTTTCTCACCTTCTGTACTGGTTCCGTTCTCAATTACGTCTTTGCACATATCTATAAATATATTATCTGCCAAACTCATAGCTCGCCTTCTCCTCCTGTTTTCCCACCGATATTAATGCTTCAACAATTTTAGCATAGATTCCTGTAAATAACAAGGCAAACCACCTTTTCCCTTTACAATCCAATTTTCCCATGTTATAGTAGACCCCATGAAGAAAATTTTAATCCATTTACTGAAACCTCTTTCTTTTCTTCCTGCAATTCTGATGATGTATCTGATCTACTCATTTTCAGCCCAGACAGGGGAGGTGTCCGGGGCCTTAAGTTACGAAGTCAGCTACCAGATTGTAGAAACCAAGAATGAAGTTCTCAATGAAAACAAAACCTATGACGAGCTTGCCTACTCTGCAAGTTCCATTGAATTTTATGTGCGCAAAGCAGCCCACATGACAGAGTACTGTCTGCTGGCGATCGCGATTTCTTTCCCACTGTATGTTTACGGGGTAAGAGGGATCTGGCTGATTCTTCTGGCAGGTGTGATCTGCGTAGGATTTGCCGGACTTGATGAATACCACCAGTCCTTTGTTGCAGACCGCAGTCCTTCTGTAAGAGACGTAGGAATCGACAGCATCGGCGTTACAGTCGGAATCCTGCTTGTTCAGGCTTTTTGCTGGGCCAGCTTACATAATCCAAGTGGGAAACGGCGACGTAGGAGACGTCATTGAATAACTTTTCACTATAATAAAAAGGAAGAACTACTGAACAGACATTGTAGTTCTTCCTTTTTTATTATCAGCCTTATGCTCAATTTGGCAACTAATCAAATTGATTTAGCGAAAAAAATATATTGATGGGGTATAAAATATTGTAAAGGCATTCATCAGTTGCTATAACTCCTCATCTTCCTCATTTACATCCCCCATCCTGCTTACCAGGTTCGCCCGGTCTGCAAGAGACATCTTTTTGGCTGGAGCCGGACTGCTCTCATCCTCCCCCTCTGATGCTTCTGAAGCTTCTTCCACATTTTCGGATGCACTTATGGAATCTGCCGGTTCCTTCTCAATGTTTTCCTGCTCTTTTTGCGCTTTGCTCACTCTCAGGCTTCCTCTGATCCCGTTGATCACAAAAACCACGCCAAGCACAATAAAGATAACACCAACAACCATAAATCCCGGATTACTTCCATCAGCTCCCTTTATCACATTCTGGCAAAGGGATACGCCAAGATACGCCACATAAACACCAGCCAGTATCATGATCAGATACGTTCTCATCGGAACTCCTGTTTTGGTGCTTTTCTCTTCCGGATTTTTATTTTCCTGTTCACTCATAGCCCATATCCTCCTGCGCTTTCCATCTTCTACGACGCTGCAAACTGGCTCTCATACAGATTTGCATAAAATCCCTTCTTCGCCAGCAGCTCCTCATGTTTCCCCTGTTCGATAATATTTCCATCCTTCATGACCAGGATCAGGTCAGCTTCCTGAATCGTAGAAAGACGATGGGCTACAATAAAGCTGGTTCTTCCCTCCATCAGCTCAGCAAAGGCTTTCTGGACTTTGACCTCTGTACGGGTATCAATGGAAGAAGTAGCCTCATCAAGAATCAGCATTGCAGGATGCATCAGCATAACTCTTGCAATACACAGCAGCTGCTTCTGTCCCTGGGAAATATTTCCACCACCTTCCGAGATCACGGTATCGTATCCATTTGGCATACGCTTGATAAAGCTGTGGGCATGTGCATGCTTGGCAGCCTCCATAACCTCTTCCAGACTGGCATCCGGTTTACCATAAGCAATATTCTCGCGTATGGTTCCAGCCTTCAGCCAGGTCTCCTGAAGCACCATACCAAAATTCCGACGCAGGCTGTCTCGCGTCAGCTCTCTTACCGGATAACCGCTAACCTTAATCTGACCCTTATCCACATCATAAAAACGCATAAGCAGGTTGATCATGGTAGTCTTACCGCATCCGGTAGGGCCTACAATGGCGATCCTCTGTCCTGGTTTTACATCAATAGAAATATCCGTAAGAAGGGGAACCTCTTTCCGGTAGGAGAAAGAAACATTCTCCACACTTACACGGCCATCTGCTTTCTTAAGCTCTACCGCGCCTGGCACATCCGGCTCCTGCACCGGAGTATCAATAAAATCAAACAGACGCTTCGCACAAGCCAGCGCGTTTTCCAGCTCTGTGATAACGCCGGAAATCTCATTAAATGGTTTCGTATACTGATTGGCATAGTTCAGGAAGCTGGTAAGCTGTCCCACTGTCATACCACCTTTAATTACCGTAAATGCACCAAAAATTCCAACAGCCGTGTAAACAAGACCATTTACAAAACGTGTAGAAGGATTGGTAATAGAAGAAAAGAATATTGCCTTGATTCCACATACACGAAGCTCTTCGTTTACCTTCCCGAAACGCTCGTTTGCCCTCTCCTCATAGGAAAAAGCCTGCACGATCTTCTGATTTCCCACAAGCTCCTCCACAATGGAAGTCATTTCCGCTCTTTTCTCAGACTGTTCCTGGAACATGCGGAAAGTCCTGCTGGCAATAAAGCTTGCCACAAACAGGGAAATCGGGGTAAGTAAAATAACGATCACTGCAATCTTCACACTGATGGACAGCATAAATCCGATGGTTCCAAAAATTGTCAGCACACCGGTAAACAGCTGGGTAAATCCCATGAGAAGTCCATCAGAGAACTGGCTCACATCGGAAACAATACGGCTTAAGATATCGCCTGGCTGATTGGCATCAATATAAGAGACCGGCACCTCCTGCAGATGGGCAAAAGCCTGGCTCCGCACATCCTGTACCACACTGTAGGTAACCTGATTAGTAAGCAGGTTCATCACCCACTGGGAAATGGCATTTCCCACAACAATCACGGCAAGCGTTCCAATCACTTTCAAAAGCCCTGCCACATTTACATTTCCCGGACCTACAATATTATCTACACCATTACCGATAAGAATCGGTGTATATAACGTAAATCCAACGGTAACAAGCGCTGTCAGAAGCATAATGATGATTTTTGCTTTGTAAGGGCTGATAAATTTCAGCACTCTTTTCATCGTATCTTTATTTTTTCCCATCAGCGGTTCACCTCCTGTTCAGAAAGCTGTGACAGACAGATTTCCCTGTAAACCTCACAGGATTCCATAAGCTCTTTGTGGGTACCCACACCAACCAGCTGTCCATCGTCCAGAACCAGGATCTTATCTGCCTGTTTAATGGATGTGGCTCTCTGGGAAACAATAAACACGGTCATTCCCTTGGTCTGCTCATGAATGGCATGACGAAGAGCAGCATCTGTAGCAAAGTCAAGAGCAGAAGCACTGTCATCCATGATCAGGATCTCAGGATCTCCAACCAGCGCTCTCGCAATGGTAAGGCGCTGGCGCTGTCCACCAGAAAGGTTGGAGCCTCCCTGGCTTACCATGGTATTCAGCCCTTCAGGCTTACTGTTTACAAAGTCACTTGCCTGGGCAATGGAAAGTGCACGCTGGATTTCTTCCTCGGTAGCATCTTCTTTGCCCCATTTCATATTGTCACGGATGGTTCCCTTAAACAGAACTGCCTGCTGAGGGACCATTCCTACTTTTTTACGAAGCTGTGAAAATGGATATTCTTTTACCACATTTCCGTCAATTTTCACATTTCCGGAAGACACATCATAAAAACGTGGAATTAAATTAACCAGGGTGGATTTTCCACATCCGGTACCACCTATGATGCCAATGGTCTCTCCTGGCTGTGCAGTAAAGGAAATATGCTCCAGCGCCGGCTCCTTGCTTCCCGCATAAGTAAAGCTTACATCCTCAAATACCACTCTGGCTGCACCGTCATTCTCCTTCTGTACACTGCTGCCCTCGTCCGTAAGGGAAGGCTGGGTATCCAGTACCTCATTCAGCCGGACACCGGAAGCCAGCGCCTTGGTTACCGCTACGATCAGGTTGGCAAGCGCGATCAGCGCGATCAGGATCTGATTCATATAATTTACAAGAGCTACCACTTCACCCTGTGTAAGAATCCCAACAGACACTTCCTTGCTTCCATACCAGAGGATTCCGATAATGGCAAAGTTCATAATAACTGTAGTGGCAGGATTCAGAAGTGCAGAAATCTTTCCGGCACGTACCTGAACCTTGGTGTAATCGTCATTTACTTCTGAAAATTCCTTAAATTCTTCCTGCTGCCTTCCAAAAGCCCTTACCACTCTGGCTCCCACATGATTCTCTCTGGTGATCAGAGAAATCCGGTCCAGAGATGCCTGGGCCTTTTTGTAAATTGGCACAGTTGTGCGCATAATTCCGTAAATAACAACAGAAATCACCGGCACCGCGATCAGGAAGATCAGACCGATTTTCACATCAATGGTAAAGGACATGATCACAGCCCCTACCACAATAAACGGAGAACGAAGGAACAGACGAAGCACCATATTCACTCCGGTCTGTGCCTGATTTACATCATTGGTGATCCTTGTCACAAGGGTAGGCGTACCAAGCTGATCCAGCTCCCTGTAAGAAAGCTTGCTGATATGGGCAAACAGTTCCTTACGAAGAGCCGTACTAAATCCCATAGCTGCTTTTGCTGAAAAATACTGGGCTGTCAGGGAACATGCGAGTCCGATTACGCCAAGCAGCACCATGATCACACACTGATGCCAGATAAATGCAGTATCCTGATTCTTAATGCCGATATCCATGATTCTTGCAACAACCAAAGGCACGATCAGCTCAAAGGTGGCCTCCAGCATTTTAAACAAAGGTGCCAGAAAGCTTTCTTTCTCGTACCCCTTCAAAAATCTGATTAACTTTTTCATTTCTTTTTCTGCTCCTGAATTCGTCCATATAATCTGGTCATGGCGTAAATACGCTGTACCGTTTCCTCATGGAACTGGTCTTTTGTAAGACGCCATTTCCAGTTATCTCCCAAAGTGGAGGGCATATTCATTCTCGCCTCATTTCCAAGTGTCAGGTAGTCCTGCAGAGGAATGACACAGACATCTGCCACACTGGACTGGGCTGCTCTTATCAGCCCCCAGACACACTCTTCTACGCCTTTCCCCTCACATGCTGTATACTGGTTCACGTAGTCCTGATTTGACTGTGACAGACCTTCCAGCCACCCTTTGGTCGTCTCATTATCATGGGTTCCGGTGTACACAATGCAGTTCTTATCATAACGGAATGGAAGGTAAACGCTCTCGCCGCTTTCATCAAAAGCAAATTGAAGCACCTTCATTCCCGGATATCCGGACTGGGCAAGCAGTTCCCGTACACTGTCTGTGAGAAATCCCAGGTCTTCCGCGATCACATCCAGGTTCTGAATATTTTGCTCCAATACCTTAAACAATTCAATTCCTGGACCCTTTTCCCACTGTCCATTCTCTGCAGTCTCATCCCCATAAGGAACCGCCCAATACTCATCAAAACCACGGAAGTGGTCGATACGTACCTTATCATACAATTTCATACAATGGGACATGCGAAGGATCCACCAGCTGTAACCTGTTTTCTTATGGTATTCCCAATTGTAGAGAGGATTTCCCCACAGCTGGCCGGTTGCGGAAAAAGCATCTGGCGGACAGCCAGCTACTGCTACAGGCGCTGCCTCCTCGTCGAACTGGAACAGATCCGGGTTCGCCCAGGCATCTGCGCCATCAAATGCAACATAAATAGGAAGGTCACCGATGATCCTGATTTCCCTGTCATTTGCATATTTTTTCAGCTGACTCCACTGACGATAGAACCAGAACTGCTGGAAGGCATAGAAGCTGATGTCCTCTTTCAGCTCTTCCCTTGCCTTGGCAAGTGCCTCCGGTTTCCGCGTTTTCAACTCTTCCGGCCATTTATTCCAGGCAATTCCTTTCAGACTGTCCTTCACAGCCATGTAAAGACAATAGTCAGAAAGCCAGAAGCCCTGCTCTTTTTCAAATTCTTCCATCTCTTCCCGGATCAGCTGCAACTCCTTATCTTCCCTGTCCATCTGATAGAAGCGGTAATACGCCGTACGAAGAAGGGTAAATCTGGATTTATATATTTTCTCATAGTCCACATAGCTCTCGCTTCCTCCCCAGTCACACTGGGCACATTCCGCAGCAGTGAGAAGCTCTCTCTGGATAAACTCTTCCAGATCAATAAAATAGGGATTTCCTGCAAATGTGGAAAAAGACTGATACGGGGAATCCCCATAACCAGTTGGACCAAGAGGCAGAATCTGCCAGTATTTCTGCCCTGCCCCTGCAAGCTTGTCCACAAAAGCGTATGCTTCTTTCGAAAAACATCCAATTCCGTAATTGGAAGGGATGCTGGATATCGGTAACAAAATACCGCTTGCTCTCATCGTGTGTTCCTCCTGTCTGTTGCTATAATAACCATTATCCGTTTATTATACCGCTTTCATACATGGCAGGTCAAGAAAGAATCCTGTTACATAAAAACAGACACCCGGGAATTTCCCCGAGTGCCTGCTGCCGTTCTTTTTATCACGATTCCTGTAGAATCGCCGAACGCTTATTTTTTATTTTCCTCTGGATTATTTCTTGGTTGTATAACCGAAGAAGAAGTATCCAAGTGGTGTGTAGTACATACCATCAATGTTCTCATTGAGCATGTATGGCTGTGTATAGAAGTAGATAGGAGCAAGTACGCTGTCCTGTCCGATCAGGATATCCTCAGCCTCATGGAACGCTTTCATACGCTCTTCCGGATCGGAAGTAGCTTTTGCTGCATCGATTGCTGCATCATAATCCGGGTTGGAGTACTGAGCATCGTTGTTTCCACCATCTGTGTACCACATATCAAGGAAGGAGCAAGGATCATTGTAATCTGCGATCCATCCGTTACGTGCGATCTGGAAGTTACCATCTTTTCTGTTCTGAAGGAATACATTCCAATCCTGGTTGTTCAGGTTAACAGTAACACCAAGCTCTGTCTGCCACATGTTCTGAAGAGCTTCACCGATCTTTTTGTGGTTATCAGCTGTGTTGTATAAGTACTCTACAGTTGGGAAGCCTTCGCCGTTCGGATAACCTGCATCTGCAAGAAGCTGACGAGCCTCTTCACAGTTCTTCTCGTAATCCTCCTCAGAGATGCTGTAGTAAGAACCACCTACTGTACGGAAGTCATCGCTTCCAGCGCCAGCTGCATCATTTACACCATTCGGAACATATCCGTCAGCCGGAACCTCTCCAGCCTGGGAAACGTTCTCTACAATGTAGTTACGGTCGATTACAAGAGAGAATGCTTTACGGATGTTAGGATCAGAGAATACCTCATCCTCTGTATTGAAGCATACATAGTAGGTTCCAAGATAGTCACCGATTTCCAGCTGTCCGGAAGCAAGGTAAGTCGGGATCTCATCTACAGGAAGATTCTCGATGAAATCAAGCTCTCCGTTGTTAAAGCCTTTGAGCATAGCGTTGTTATCATCAAGAAGTGTGAACTTGATGGTATCTGGTCCAAGGTTCTCATAATCATAATAGTTCTCATTTTTCTCCATGGAGATATAAGCATTATGAGACCACTCTGTCATTTTGTATGGTCCGTTTCCAATGTAAGTGCTTGGATCAAATGTCCAGTTATCGCTGCCTTCTACCATGTCCTGACGAACCGGGAAAGTTGCCGGGAAAGCCATGATCTCTTCGAAATATGGGCAATCATAGGTAAGGTCGATCTGAAGAGTCTGATCGTCTACAGCTGAAATTCCAAGAGTACTTGGATCTGCACTTCCATCAGCAACTGCATCATAGCCTTTTACCATATCGATCATGTAGCAGTAATCTGCTGCTGTCTCAGGATTTGCAAGACGCTGCCATGCATAAACGAAGTCACCAGCTGTTACAGCCTGTCCGTCAGACCATTTGATTCCGTCACGAAGTTTGATGGTATAAGTAACAGTGCCATCCTCGTTCTCAGTCTTCTCCCAGGACTCAGCCTGTCCAGGAGCTGTAACTGCATTTCCTTCGCCGTCATTTACCCATTTAACCAGACCCTCAAACATATGGTTGCACATAATAGCTCCGTCAACTGCAGAGTTCAGTGCAGGGTCGATGGTCTGTGGCTCAGATGCGATACAAAGATTCAGGTTGAAACCTTCATCGGAAGCTGCTGTATCCTCAGCGAATACAGGGGTGGCTGCCATGCTTACTACCATAGCTGCAGACAGTGCCATAGACATTAATTTTCTTGTCTTTCTCATTACTTTTCCTCCTTTTTGCTTTTTTGCGCCGCATGAGAAATGAGAACCGACGCGTGTATTAAGCAGTTCTTCTCTTGGAAGAACGTAATACCATATATAATACCAGAATCAAAAGCAATTCGTGCTTACACACTAAAACGATTGAATCTGCATATTTATCATTTATCCAGCAAATGACAGGCTGCCCAGTGGCCTGGCTCATGCTCCCTAAATACAGGTGCCACCTGGCTGCACTTTTCGGTAGCATATGGACATCTGGTGTGGAAGCGGCATCCGCTTGGCGGATTCATAGGACTTGGCACATCTCCCTCCAGAATGATACGCTTCCTGGTACGGCTAAGCTTCGGATCCGGAACCGGAACCGCAGAAAGCAATGTTTTCGTATATGGATGGATCGGATGTCTGTTCAGCTCATAGCTCTCTCCAAGCTCCACAAGAGACCCCAGATACATAACACCGATTCTATTTGAAATATGACGTACAACAGACAGGTCATGTGCAATAAACAGGTAGGTCAGCCCCATCTGTTCCTGCATATCCTCCAGCATGTTTACAACCTGTGACTGAATGGAAACATCCAGAGCAGAAATCGGTTCATCACAGACGATAAATTCCGGTTTTACCGCAAGGGCACGGGCAATACCAACACGCTGCTGCTGTCCGCCGGAAAACTCATGCGGATAACGGTTCGCATGCTCGGTATTCAGTCCAACCTTCGCAAGCAATTCTTTGATCATATCTGCACGGTCTTTTTTGTTTGCCGCAAGCTTATGAATGTCAATTGCCTCTCCGATGATCTCACCAACTGTCATACGTGGATCAAGAGAAGCTGACGGATCCTGGAAAATGATCTGCATTTTTCTTCTGTATGGAAGCATTTTCACAGCCTTAGGCTTTCCAAGAGGTTTTCCATCTTTATCAAGAGGGTTGTCATAGATGGTTTCACCATCGTAAATGATCTTTCCACCAGTAGGCTCATACAGACGGAGAATAGTTCTTCCAAGTGTGGTCTTTCCACATCCGGACTCTCCTACCAGACCAAGAGTCTCACCCTTTTTAATATAAAGGGAAACATCCTGTACAGCCTGGACACCTGGACCTTTTACACCATTTATTGGAAAATATTTCCGTAAATTCTCGATTTCCAGAAGTTTCTTTTCTTCTGCCATTTATTTCTCCTCCTTGTCCATCAGCTCCTGAACACGAAGCCAGCAGGCAGAACGGTGTTTCTCGCCCACTTCCACGTAAGGAGGCATTTTCTTCAGACAGATCTTCATACAATGCTCGCAGCGCGGCGCAAATGGACAGCCTTCTGGCGGATTCAGCATATCCACCGGAGTTCCCTCGATCGGGATCAGTCTCTCATAGCTCTCTGCATCCACACGGGGCATGGAACGAAGAAGTCCCTTTGTATATGGATGTGCAGGCTCATAGAAAATATCATCTACAGGTCCCTGCTCTACGATTTTACCTGCGTACATAACGGATACCTTATCACAGATATCTGCCACAACACCAAGGTTATGTGTGATAAAAATGATTCCCATCCCGGTCTTCTTCTGAAGATCCTTCATCAGATCCAGAATCTGGGCCTGAATGGTAACGTCAAGTGCTGTGGTCGGCTCATCTGCGATCAGCAGCTGCGGATGGCAGATCAGTCCCATAGCGATCATAACTCTCTGTCTCATACCGCCGGAAAACTCATGTGGATACTGTTTCATACGCTTCTCCACATTGTTGATTCCAACCATTTCCATCATTTCCATAGCCCGCTTTTCAGCTTCTTCCTTGCTGATCTTTTTATCATGGGCACATAGAGCCTCCACCAGCTGATTTCCGATAGTATAAACCGGATTCAGGCAGGTCATAGGGTTCTGGAAGATCATGGCGACTTTGTTGCCACGGAATGCTGTCATCTCCTCCTTGGAAAAAGAAAGAACATCTTTTCCCTCAAAGGTGATCGAGCCTCCGATTACTTTACCTGGGGACTGTAACAGCCCCATAATAGAATATGCTTCCTGGCTCTTTCCAGAACCAGATTCTCCAACAACTCCCATAACTTCGCCATAATCAAGGTCATAGGAGATACCTCCAACGGCTTTTACCTCACCGGCAGGTGTAAAGAAGGAGACTTTCAGGTCTTTTACTTCCAGTAATTTATTTTTCTGTTCAGACATTTTTCTCCTCCTCTCTTATTTCTTCAGCTTCGGATCAAGGGCATCACGAAGGCCATCGCCAAACAGGTTAAAGGCAAGAATCATAATACTCAGGATCACAGAAGGTACGATCAGTCTGTAAGTATAAGTGTACATACCGCTTAATGCATCGGTAGCCATGGAGCCAAGACTTGGAAGCGGTGCCGATACACCAACGCCAAGATAGGATAAGAAAGACTCCAGGAAAATAGCAGACGGAATCTGCAGACAGGTGGTAACAACGATCTGTCCGATACAGTTCGGAAGCAGATGACGACGGATGATACGTCCACCGGAAGCGCCAAGCGCTCTGGCTGCAGTTACATATTCCTGCTGTTTCAGCTGAAGTACCTGACCACGGATGATACGGCTCATGGTAACCCAGTATAACAGACCAAATGCAATAAACATGGAAATCAGGTTTGGTCCTAACACATTGACAAATGCCTTAAGAGGACTGCCGCCTGCTGAGTTGACATATTCGGTAAGGATGGGCTTCAGCGCAGTTGCGATCAGAAGTACTACCAGCATCTCCGGAACCGCATAGATCAGCTCTACAATACGCTGCATCACAGCATCTACTTTACCTCCGCAATAACCGGAAATAGCACCGTAAACGGCTCCGATCACAAGCACGAGGATAGCCGCAAATACACCGACGGACATAGAAACACGTGCTCCATACATAACACGGACCAGAATATCACGGCCATACATGTCAGTACCAAATACATGAGGAAATACCTTTTCCCCATTTGCCTTGCGCTCCAGTTCATCCTGGGAATAGCCAAAAAGATGTTTCTTTACGCCAAGCTCTTTGCGCACAGAATCTTCATCTACATTCTGCTCTTCGGAAGCGTCTTCTGCAGGTTTTGCAGCAACTTTTGCTTTTGCACGAAGAACTGCCTCATCTTTCTTGGTGAATTTCTCACCTTTCGCCTCAGCCTCAGCTTTCGCCTGGGCAATCATCTCATCTACATCCACTGCCTCAGACTGGGTTCTCGCCGCAATCTCGTCATTGACACGCTGGGTATCCTCCAGTGTGTAGTGATATGGATAAAGGTTCTCTGCACCTTTATTAAACTCATCATAACCATATGGAATCAAAAGCGGTCCCACAAAGGCAAACAGAAACAGGAATACGATCACGCCAAGGGCAACCATAGCCACAACATTCTTTTTCAGTCTTCTCCAGGCATCTTTCCAGTAGGAAACGCTCTGGCGGTCCTGAATGAAATCATCCTTCTCCTGTCTGGACGCAGATGTGAAATCATCCGGGCTTAAATCCTGAAGGAGATTTTCAATATCCGGCTGAAGACTAACCGGACACTTCTTGATTTTCTTATCTTCTGCCACGATCATTCTCCTCCTTTCGTAAGGCTGATTCTCGGGTCAGCAACCTTATACAGGAGGTCTACAACCAGGTTCATCAGAATAATAAATGCTGCAAGGAAAATAGTAGTTCCCATAATAACCGGATAGTCACGGTTCTGGATGGACTGTACAAAATAACGTCCAAGTCCCGGAATAGAGAAAACACTCTCTACAACGAAACCACCGCAAAGAGTAAATGCCACCTGCGGTCCTAAATATGTAATAACAGGAATCAACGCATTTCTAAGAGCATGCTTGAAAATGATCTTCTTGTTTTTCAGACCTTTGGCACGGGCTGTCTTAATGTACTCCTGGCTTAAGGAATCCAGCATGGCAGAACGTGTCTGACGGGCTGTATAGCACATTGGATAAAAGCCCAGTGCAAAACATGGCAGCACATATGCACGCCATCCCTGTGACGGGTCAAAAATAGACGGAAACAGGTTCAGTGCATTGTTTCCAGTCAGGGTTACCAAAAGAACAGATGCCACAACAAAGCTTGGCATGGAAATTCCAAGTGTACAGATCACACGAAGAAGGCTGTCTGTAAATTTACCACGCTTAAACGCTGCAAGACATCCAAGAGGGACGCCCCCCAGGATCGCCCACGCAAGTGCAAGTGCACCCACCTTGGCAGATACCGGGAACATATCCACGATAATGTCCAGAACGGCACGGTTCTTCTGCATCTTAAGAGACACTCCAAAGTCACCGTGAAGAATATTTTTCAGATACATAAAAAGCTGTACATAAACAGGCTTATCCAGTCCATATTTGGCATTCAGCGCTGCAAGTGTCGTCTCGGAAGGTGTTTTCTCACTGAGCCATGGGCTTCCCGGTACAGCATTCATCAGCAGGAATGTCAGACAGGCTACCAGAAAGATAGTCAGAATTGCCATTCCAAGTCTTTTTGCAAAGTACTTTCCCATTTTTCCTCCTTGTTATATCTGGTCGAAAACATTTATTTCCATTTCCTTGTCAGGCTGATTTCTGACCAGAATTCATTTTTATAATACGTGAGTTGAATTATAGCATTTCGAGACACTTTATTCAAGTAACATTTTAAACTTTAGAACAGTGACAGTGTGATTTTTTAACCTTACATCATTTTTACGCGATATTGTTGTAAGTTTTTGTGTATTTTGTACAAAGACATTTGTCTGTATTAGAAATGCTTCCCGTCACTAAACGGACATGTCTGCTTACGCAGACATCACCATGAATGAAAGTCTAGCCTGTGCAATATCCATAAATCCATCATGCAAACATGCTGGATTCATGGCTGCTGCACAGGACTTTCATACTAAAAAAAGAAGGACACCGCACGGGCATCCCTCTCTTTCCATTCTTACCAATTCTCCTTTTGCTTCGTCCGGCTCCGCAGCTTTGCCGCAGCTCATGAGAAAAGCCACACACAAAAGAACCAGCAGCAAAATCCAGCCTCTTTTTCTCATACAAATCTCCATTTCGCACAATAATGATAATATCAGTATGTGCCAAATGAAGCTTTTTATTCATGGCAGCCAAAGCGTACTTCCCAAAAACCTTCTACAAGATGTACCTTACAATTTACAGAAGATTGGATCTGATTTCAAAATCCCTTCTTCTTAATATAGAAAGCAATGTCATGGTAAACCCTCTTCCGGTCTGTCTCATTCAGGATCTCGTGGCGCATTCCCGGATACAACTTCCCCCTTACATCCACATACCCTGCATGACGCATATCCTGCACTGCTTTTGCAAAATGGCGCACATTGATCATACAAGGATCATCTGCCCCACTTACAAAAAGAACCGGCATTTTCGGTCTGGTACAATGCCAGTGTTTTACATCGTAAGCACGCTTCATCAGTTCAAAAAGTGCCAGATAACCATCATCGGTAAAAGTAAATCCACACAATTCGGAATCTGAATACTCCTGTGCAGCTGCCTTGTTGGCACAGATCCAGGATGTACAGTTTTTATCTTTCCTGAAACGCATTACATTGCCGCCGAAAGACAAGGTTTCTATCACCTTACTTCTGTGCGTGGGACCAAAAATGGCACTTTCTGCGTGGGCAATTGCCTCGCCAAGAGGTCTTGCCGTATTTTTACTGGGGGAACCGCAAATGATCAGCATGTCCATACAGTCATCATGGTCTCTTGCAAAAGCACGTACTGCCAGAGAACCCATGCTGTGCCCGAACAAAATCAGCGGCAGATCAGGAAGCTGCTGGTGCATTTCCCGGTTTACAGCTCCAATGTCCTTCAAAATCGCATCTGCCCCGCCGCCATACATATATCCAAGATCATCCATGGCCCGGACGCTTTTTCCATGACCTCTGTGGTCATGGATCACACATACATATCCTTTTTGGGCCATGTACTCCATAAACGGAAGATAGCGTTCCTTATATTCACTCATTCCATGAACAAGCTGCAGGATTCCCCTATATGGTTTCTCATCCGGAACCACTGCCAGAACGGAAATATCAAGGCCATCTGCCTCTGATTCTATATAAGCTTCGTATTTTGCACTCATAGTTTTTCCGCCTTTCTTCTTTTTTCCTATTTTACCATAAATTGCGATCATCCGTAAATACTTTGACACACTCTATGGAGTATATTATAATATCATACACATCAGTCTAAACCAAAGGAGGAAACATGGAAGAAAAACAATTAAATACACCACCAGTTCCAAAGAAAAAGAAGGGAAAAGCCGGGCGCATCCTGCTCCTGCTTATTCTCATTCTTGCCATCGCTGCAGGTGTGGGCTACTATTTCTATGAGCGCAGCCAGCCAGCTAAAGAACTGGAAAAATATCTTACCGGTATCCAGAACCTGGACTTTGGCACCATGGAGAACATGTTACAAAGTGCTGATCTCTCAGCCCTTGATAATGCCGATGTCAGAAACGCCACCTATGAAAGTTTCTTCAAATCCATCAATGCCAAGATGACCTGGAAAATTACCAGAACCCGTTTCAGTTTTCAAGATGGCACAGCAGAAGTCACAGCACGCATCCGCTATGTGGACGGCTCTGATATCTACCGCGAAACCGTAACGGAATTTCTCCGTCAGATCGTTTCCAGTGCATTTTCCGGTGAAAGCCTTACAGAGCAGGAAACCCAGAACAAACTTGCTTCTATTTTAAATGAAAAAGCCGCAAACCTGGAAGATAAATTCAGTGAAACAGATATCCTTTATCCAATGATCAAGGTAAATGGACAGTGGAAAGTTACCTCTCTTGACGAGGAAACAGTAAAGATCATGTCCGCCAATTTCAAAAGTGTAGAAGATGAGATTAGCCAGACACTGGCAGCCTCTGATTCTTCTGCCGCCCCGGCTTCTGATGCAGCGGATTCTTCTTCACCAGATTCCTCCGCTGCAACCGGCACCATCGATCTTTCCAATGAGCGCTTTTCCATCCATTATACACGTAACGTCGTTTCCACCGACTTTGGCGGGGAACCTTGTCTTCTGGTTTATTATGATTACACCAATAATGGCGAAAGTGCTTCCAGTGCTATGGTAGATGTAAACCTTACCGCTTACCAGAATGGCATTTCTCTTGAGGCAGCCATTCCAGCCAGCAGCGATGACGCCATTGATGCTTTCATGAAGGAAATCCAGCCAGGAGAAACCGTGAATGTATGTCAGGCATTTTCCCTTCAGGATATGAGCCCTGTAACTTTACAGGCAACCGACGCGTTTGGCCTTGATACCGGAAGTACAGCCTCCCAGACCTTAAATCTCCAGTAGGGATTTTTCAGGCATACTCTAAACTTTGCCCAAAAGCACAGTCATGGCAGATAAAAATATTTTATAACCAGATTCAAAAATACGCGAAAATTCAGCATTCCGAATTTCGCGTATTTTTTTTGTATAAATTTCTGCTGAACAGGAACAATATAGGTACGAAAGGATGGTGACTTATGGGAAATAAATTTTTAAATTGTTTCTGTCTTACTCTTACCATAATCGGCGCGATCAACTGGGGACTGATCGGCTTCTTCAATTTCAATCTGGTTGCTCTTATCTTTGGAAGCATGAGCTGGATTTCCAGGATCATCTATGCTCTGGTCGGCCTTAGCGGTCTGTATCTGCTCAGCTTCTATGGAACTATATGCTCCAGCAAAGATAACGCATAAGAACTTTCTGGATTGCCCATACTCTTTTTTGCCCGGCAAATGTAACTGCTATAACTACATTTGCCGGTTTTTTATGCAAGAAGCGAATCCTGCTCTGCAGGATCCTCTACCTGTGGCTGGCCGCCTCCGGTACCATCTGTTTCTTCACCACAATGCGCATTATTGACACAAAAAAACCAGGAAGCTTACTTCCTGGTTTAGAAGAGCGATAGACGGGGCTCGAACCCGCGGTCTCGACCTTGGCAAGGTCGCGCGTTACCAACTACGCCACTATCGCATAAGCAGGCGATGGGAATCGAACCCACGTATTCAGCTTGGGAAGCTGAGGGTCTACCATTAACCTACGCCTGCACATTTGTGAACAAATGTGCATATCTGATATTCTGTTAAAAGAGCGATAGACGGGGCTCGAACCCGCGGTCTCGACCTTGGCAAGGTCGCGCGTTACCAACTACGCCACTATCGCACAAGCGGGTGATGGGAATCGAACCCACGTATCCAGCTTGGAAGGCTGGTGTTCTACCATTGAACTACACCCGCACATCTGTATCCAAATGTGAGTACCTGACTTCCGTCAGAAGAGCGATAGACGGGGCTCGAACCCGCGGTCTCGACCTTGGCAAGGTCGCGCGTTACCAACTACGCCACTATCGCATAAGCGGGTGATGGGAATCGAACCCACGTATCCAGCTTGGAAGGCTGGTGTTCTACCATTGAACTACACCCGCACATTTGTGCTTGTCCGTCACAACGAAGCTTAGTATATCCGATGTTTGCAATTTTGTCAACAACCTTTTTGAAATTTTTTAAAGTTTTTTCTTTTGTTTATAAGATTGGTGCAATATACGTGTCCAAATGCGCCTGTATTTTCCAGAATCCCTAGAACGTGCCCCCAAAAGGCTTTCTGCAAAATATACCGCAAAGTGGGGCGTGCAGACTGCAGAAATGATTTGGCTGGCACGCTCCAGTGACTGTACACATCCCTCCTGTTGTACAACCACCGGAATAGTTCCTCCATTTCCTGTAATGTTCTGTTTTTCATCAGAACATTTTAGGAAAAGCACTTCCTTCTGCTATTATTTTTTCCTTAATTCTCCCAATCCCACACATTAGAAGCTTCCACATGAGTACGCGGCTTCTTGATCACAAGCTCCGGACTCTTGGCGCTTACCTTGGAATTGGCAGGAATAGATTCCGTAATAAAAGTATTACCACCAATAATGGTATTTTCTCCGATCACTGTTTCTCCACCAAGGACGGAAGAATTGGAATAGATCGTCACATTGTCTTCAATAGTAGGATGACGCTTCACACCAGATAACTGCTGTCCCTTCCTGGTAGAAAGCGCACCAAGTGTAACGCCCTGATAAAGCTTCACGTTGTTTCCAATCGTCGTTGTTTCTCCGATTACTACTCCGGTTCCATGGTCAATGAAGAAATACTCCCCAATGGTTGCTCCCGGGTTAATATCGATCCCGGTATGATCATGGGCATATTCTGTCATAATGCGGGGAATAAACGGAACCTTCTCCAAATAGAGAATATGTGCCAAACGATATACATATATAGCCAGAAAACCCGGATAAGAGAAAATAATCTCTTCCTTGCTCTTAGCAGCCGGGTCACCATCAAAGCCAGCCTGAACGTCCTTCAAAAGCATCTCCTGTACATTGGGAAGCTGCTCAAAGAACTTAGCTGTCACCTGTGCAGCCTTTCCACAGGCGCTGGTCGTTTCCTCTCCCACATAAAGAAAAGCAGTTTCAATCTGCTTCTGCATACGGTCAAACAGATCATTCAACAGATATCCGGTATAATGTTCTGGAAAAACCGCTGCCCCTGAGTCAATATCAAAATATCCAGGGAAAATAACAGATCTCATCTCTTTCACAATATCAATAATAGCTGCACGGACAGGCAGATGTCTCCCGCTTTTTGTCAGAAACAGCTCCTCATTCCGATAGTTCGCAGTCAGACGGGCTACTGCATTCTCTATGGATGTTTTCTTATCGCTCATAATGATTCTCCTCACTTCATTCTGTACAGACACTTTCTATTCATAATATTACACTATTGATTTTCCGTCAATAATTTTTCCACCAACAGCAAAAAAGGATTGACCTTTCTCCCAGGCGCAGATATAATGGAACATGTCGTGGAGATGTACCCAAGTGGCTGAAGGGTCCGCACTCGAAATGCGGTAGGCCGGGCAACCGGTGCGAGGGTTCAAATCCCTCCATCTCCGCTTTCTATTTTATTTGTTTTCGTGATTTTTCTTATTTTTGCCTTGACAACTGTATCTTTTGTATGTATAATTGCAACAGAAACAAAATATAGGGGATTGGTCAAATGGTATGATAGGGGTCTCCAAAACCTTTGGTGGGAGTTCGATTCTCTCATCCCCTGCTCTTTGAAGCGCTGAAAGCCTTAATTTTACTAGGCTTTCGGCGTTTTGTTTTTTGGGAATTTTGAAACCTAGTCAACCACCTGGTCAGGTATCTTATCGAATAGAAATGATGTTACTATAAAAAAAGACCGTTTCCGGTCTTTTTTTATATCTTCATTTTCTTAAAAGCATCAAATGCTCCGGTGGAAAATACAGGTAATCTGGCTGGCAGCTCTTCGCGTTCTCCTCAAAATCTCTTTTGGGGCACATCCACCATAACGGCATACTGTCCTCTTCTCTTTTATTTTTCATTAAATATTGGTGTTCAAACGTGCTTTCTATGTATTCTACCACCTGAACTGCCATACAGTTATCTCCATCATGCTCTGCAGGCCGTATCCAGTGTCCCCGGATTCCCACATGGGTAATGTCATCTGTAACCGGCTGACTGGTATGCAGCATGATTCCCCAGTCCAGTGCATACACTTCCCGCTCTCCCATCTTCTGCATTGCAGAAAAATTTTTACACCCTGTAAGCTTTGCTGCTTCCAGAAATTCCGGAGTTTCAAAAACCGTTTTGGTCTCACCGGTAAGAATCTCTCTGCCGTTATTTAGCAGCGTCAGCCAGTCGCAGAATTTATATGCTTCATCCCTGCTATGTGTAACAAGAATCATATCGCCCTTGTAATCTTTAAGAAAATTCTGCATATCTCTCTGCAGGACATCCTTCAGGTAACCATCCAGCGCAGAAAAAGGCTCATCCAGAAGAATCACCTCCGGCTCTCCGATCATCATACGAGCAAGAGCCACACGCTGCTGCTGTCCACCGGAAAGCTGTGAAGGTAAATGCCTTTCCAACCCTTCCAGATGGTATCTCTTTATGTAATCCGCCACCTTCTGTGAAAGTCCGCCTTTATCCCCGCGATAGCCGCAGGCAATATTTTTCTCCACAGTCATAGTTGGAAAAAGGGCATAATTCTGAAACAGGTACCCTACCCGTCTCTCCTGTGGTCTCAGATTTATTTTTGCTTCGGAATCAAAAACCGTTTTCCCATTAATGATGATTTTCCCGGAATCCGGGGTCTCAATTCCGGCGATACAACGAAGTGTCATACTCTTCCCACTTCCGGAAGCCCCCAGGATTCCCATAGTCCCGTCATGTCCTTTTAGCTTCACATTCAGGGAAAAGCCTTTAAAATTTTTCTGAATATCAAGCTCAATCACCATTATATCCACCTCCTGGTCTGCATTCCCCTGCCTGAAACAATATTAATTGCCGCAACCACCAGGAACGAAATCAATATAATTACCGCAACCCAGAAACCAGCCATATCAAAGTTTCCCGCCGCAGTCTCCGAAGCGATGGCTACGGAAACTGTTCTTGTCTTTCCAAGAATATTGCCGGCAAGCATAGATGTAGCGCCGTATTCTCCGATTGCACGGGCAAAAGCAAGTACCGTACCCGAAGCAATTCCAGGTCCCGCTGCCGGCATGATCACTTTCCAGAAAATCCGGCCTTCACTCATTCCCAGAGTTCTCCCCGCATAGATCAGATTCACATCCACCTGCTCGAAAGCCGCCCTGGCATTCCGATACATTAGTGGAAAGGCAATCACAGAAGCGGCGATCACACATCCTATCCAGGTCTGGACCACCTTAATATCGAAATTATCCAACAGAAAGCTTCCAAAAGGTCTTTTCAGACTGAAAAGCAGAAGCAGGCAGAATCCGGCTACTGTAGGAGGAAGAACAAGGGGCATTGTCAGAATACCGTCCATTACTGCCCTGGCTCCTGGTTTTAACTTCATGATCTTTCTTGCACAAAACACGCCAAGGAAAAAGGCGATAATCGTGGCCACCACGCCAGTTTTCAGGGAAATCCATAAAGGACTCCAGTTTATTTCACTGAGAAATTCTCCCATATTATTATCCTTTTTTTATCTAACATTTTTACTCACACACATATCGTCCTGCAGAACCTAAAGCTTATTAAAAAACATCCTGCAAAATGTGGCGCATAGCTTACAGAACTCCTTTTTCAAACATGCTCTAGATAAAAATTACTCTGCTGTATCTTCAGCAGCTTCCTCAGTGGGCTCTGCATTCTCTTCCCCAGCCTGTGTATCATCAGATTTTTCATCTGTTACATAAGCTGCGAATCCGTATTTCTCAAATACTTCAAGTGCTTCATCAGACTGAAGATACTCAAGAAACGCCGCTGCAGCTGCCTTATCCTCCTCGCTTGCTTCTTTATCCTCTACCATTCCAACCGGGTAAAGTACAGGTGTCTGAAGACTTCCCGCCGGTGCCTCAGCAATAATATCAACAGAATCCGCTACCGATGCAGCGTCTGTTGCATAAACGATACCAACTTCATTACTTCCCTCACTTACAGAAGCAAGTACCTCTGTAACATTCTTGCCTTCGTTGATCTCCATCTTGTTTACTTCATCTGTACTTCCAAGGTTCTCAAAAATTTCACGGGAATACTGTCCAACAGGTACATCCTCCCCTGCAAGTGCAAGGTTTGCAGCATCTGTAATATTCTCAAAACCAGTAACCTTGGTCTCTCCATCCTTAGGTTTGATCAGGACCACCTTATTTTCAAGGAGATTCACTACAGAATCTTTATCTGCAAGTCCTTCATCCACAAGTGCATCCATCTGCTTGGTAGCTGCTGAGAAGAAAATGTCACAACGTGCTCCTTCCTCGATCTGGGTCTGTAATGTGCCAGAGCTGTCTGCATTATAAAAGATCTCAACATCTGGATATGTCTCATTAAAATCTTTCTGGAGCTCCTCCATGGCATTATTCAGACTAGCCGCGATAAATGCGTAAACCTCACCTTTCAACTCTGGCTTTTCCTCTGTTTCCGCAGATACCAGGGTTGTTCCAAACATCATCGTTCCCATGATTCCTGCCATTAACACTGCAAATACTCTTTTTTTCATTTCGTATTCCTCCATTTCTGTTTTGTATTATCCTGTTTTGTTATGTTTCATCATGTTTCTTTTTGTTTTGTTCATTATACTTGATTCACTTTCTTATGTCAATTCATCCTGGAGCGTGCCCCCAAAAGGCTTTCTGCAAAATATACCGCAAAGTGGGGCGTGCAGATTACAGGAATGATTTTTGGGGGTACGCTCTAGAGCTAGAGCTGTCAAAATTGAAAAATCATGCAGTAACCATTTTTAACAAGCTTCAGGATTACACAGATTACAGCTTGTTATTTTATTTTCCGCATGCTATGATATTTTAAAGTTTGTAAAAACTATTTCTGCAATCTTCTACAACACTATTCAAAACGAAGAGAGGATTTTAACATGAAATTAAGTGCACGTAACCAGTTAAAGGGAAAAGTCATCAACATTAATAAAGGAGCTGTAAATTCCATCGTCACCATTGATATCGGTGGGGGAAATATTATCACAGCTACCATTTCCTGCGCAGCAGTGGAAGAGCTTGGACTTGAAGTAGGCTCTGACGCTTATGCTGTGATCAAAGCAACAAACGTTATGGTGGGAATTGATGAATAAGCTTTATACCGCACAGGAAGTTGCGGACAAGCTTCAGATAAAAAAGAATACCGTTTACGAATTGATCAAACGTGGAGAGCTTTATTCCTCCAAAGTGGGAAAACAGCTTAGGATCAGCGAGCAGCAGCTAAACCAATACCTGGAGCGTTCGGATTCCGGAAGTACTTTGACCGGTTCCCAATCTGCCACTCTTGGCTCGCCAGGTGGGAATTTACAGATTCCAGAGCTGCCTCCGGAAAGCTCTCTTTTAAAAAGAGATTACCTGCTTCACTCCAGCGGATTGATTCTCTGCGGACAATTTTCCCCCGCACTAGAGCTTCTGATCAGCCAGATATCTATACATCCTGCAGGAATTCCTGTGCTCCAGTCTTTTATGAACAGTTATAACAGCCTTTATTCTCTTTATTTTCAAAAGGCCCATATTGCCTGTGCCAGCCTGGAGCGGGAACAGATCTGCAGTCTGGTTCCAGGAACCCCTTTGTCTCTTCTGTGCCTTTATGAATATGATCTGGGATTCTATGTCCGCTCAGGGAATCCCAGAAATATTACGGAACTAAGGGACCTGAGCCGAAAAGGCATAAAATTTATTAACCGTGAGAAGGGAAGCACTCCCAGAATTTATCTGGATCAGTTTCTTTTTTCAAACAAAATTGCCCCATCCCAATTAGACGGCTATTCCACAGAACTTGTATCTGATCTTTCTGCGGCCGCAGCTATTACAACCTGCAAAGCAGATGTAGCTCTAGGCGAAGAATATGCAGCACACCAGTCCGGTTTGTTGGATTTTATTCCGCTGCAGTCTCTTCCCATGTATCTGGTCATGGAGACTGCCGCCCTTTCCCAGCCAGGATTCTCTGCGCTTCTTGAGATCGTACGCTCAGAAGATTTCCGTACCATTCTTCAGGGGCAAACTGGTTATAATGTCACCAGAACAGGAGAGTTGCTTTCTATTTAAACGGACATGTCTGCTTACGCAGACATTTTTATATATGAAAGTCAGTTACTCCGTGCCTGCGGCACTCCCGTAACTGCCGACCATATTCATAATCCGGGCTATCGCCCTACTTACTCATATGGTCTAGCCTGTGCGATATCTATAAATAAGTCATGCAAGCATGACTTATTCATAGCTGCCGCACAGGACTTTCATAGTAAAAAATGCTTTCAATTTCTACATAACATAATTCATAATTACGCTATAAGGAAATTGAAAGCATCTGCTATTTTTTAACACTCTTTAGCGGCTGGAAACAATATTCTGCATCCACACGCCCTTCTTTACCAGAATAAATCCTACAATACATTTCAGAATATCCCCTACCTGCACCATGGCAAATACAAGCAGTACATGAAGTCCGGTAAATCGGCTGAGACAATATGCGATCGGTACACTGACGCACCAGACGAACACGCTGTCAAACAGAAATGTAATGATGGTCTTTCCCCCTGAGCGCAGGGTAAAATATGCTGCATGCAAAAACGCATTCTGAGGCATAAAAACAGCCATGATCATAATAAAATATTTCGCAAGCTCCTTTGCGTCCTGATTTGTCTTGTATAATCTTGGAAAAAACGGAGCAACTATAAGCATGACCATAGCAACACCAGTACAACACATTACAGAAAACACGATCATCTTATTATCTGTATCTCTTGCTTTTTCCATATCTCCAGCACCAAGGAGCTGCCCCACTACGATTGCGACTGAATCACCGAGGGCAATAAATACCACATTAAATACGTTATTAATGGTATTTGCAATATTCTGGGCAGCAACCACATTCAGCCCCCGTACAGAGTAACACTGTGTGAGAATCGCCATACCAGCGGCCCAAAGTGTCTCATTAAGCAAAAGTGGTGTTCCTTTGATCAATATTTTCCTGGTCAGATTCGCTGGTACCTTCAAGGTACGGTAAAGTCCCTTGGCAAAAGGCATCTTATCCGTATGTGTATGTGTCCATAGGATTATTATTGCAACTTCTACATACCTTGAAATAACCGTTGCAATTGCTGCTCCTCTCACTCCCAGTTCTGGGAAACCAAATTTACCATAAATAAGGAGATAATTAAACACAAGGTTCACAAGTACGGCAATTACCCCTGCCTTCATAGGCTGAACCGTTTCTCCACATTCCCGGAGTGTACTGGAATATGCCTGACTGATCATAAATGGCGGCAGACCGGCCAGCATGATCCAAAGATACTGCATTCCATATCTGCTTGTTGCCTCCAGAGCTGTGGCACTTCCTTCCCCTTTCAGATACATTCCGATCAATGTTTCTCCTGATGAGACCAGAATTGCCACTGTAAGGATAGTGAGAACGATCACAAGCCATAATTTGTAACGAAAAGTCTGACGGACTCCTTCATGATCCTTCTGCCCAGCATATTGCGCTGTAAAGATACCTGCTCCGGATACACCTCCAAACAGGCACAAATTGTATACAAATAAGAGCTGATTCACAATGGCAGCACCTGACATCTGTTCCGTGCCAATTCTTCCGATCATAATATTATCCAGAAGACTGACAAAATTAGTGATACCATTCTGTATCATAATCGGTATCGCGATTGCAAGAACCATCTTATAAAAGGCTTTATCACCAAGGAATTTCTCCCGGAAGCCTCTCTTACTCACTGTCTTTTCCATTAACGATTTCCCCCTTCATTTCCATGCCCCAAAACAGAATGTTTGTTCTGTTATCGCAGCGTGGTAGATATTAAGTTACTACATATTTTAAAATAATGCAATAGCAAAATGGAAACAGGTGGAACTTTTTATAAAAAATTATAAAAAAAACGATAACCAACCGGCTACCGTCTTAATCTCTGTACCTTCAAAACTACATACATGCTTACATCCTAATGGAATCATTTTACCATGCGTCCGCTTGGAAGTCCAGCGGTCACTTCGCGACTTCGTCGCTCAGTGCCTTTTGCTTCGCAAATATTCAAGCCAGTCAATCCGCTTCCGTCCACAAGCAAGCTTGCTTCCGTCCGCTTCTTTCCTGTCTTGACCGCTTCCTCGCTTTTTGGTCAAGCCCTCACCCTATTAGTAACAGTCAGCTCCGTGCATTACTGCACTTCCACCCCTGCCCTATCTACCTCGTCGTCTTCAAGGGGGTTTACTTCTTTCGAATGGG
>NZ_JBQKCL010000012.1:0-118433 GCF_052122375.1 Blautia sp. HCP3S3_H10_2 | reverse complement strand
GGTGGGCTTCCTCCGATCATCAAGCGCCAGAGATACTATCAATCTTTGGACCTGGCTGCATAGTCAGTGATATCTTTGAGATAAATGTGTCAACCAATATTGACAATATCAGTCCGTTTAAAACTGCTGAAGATTGCTGCAAAAGTAGTTCATTCAGCAAGATATATCACATTCAAGCTGTGTAGCAGCTGCCCTTATAAAAATGAATTCTATGAGACACTTTCAAATATCGGTAAGCTGAATGTACAGCTGGAATAGCAACTATTAACAAACCTTGACAGCTTAATAACCGCTCAGAACTCTGCCACAGGGATTTTATACCCTTTTTGGAAACTGATTGAGCGATGTTTAGGCTACATGGGTCAATTTTCGGATTCATGGTACAGTTATCAGTTTAGATACTGTTCCGTGAATAATTCAGGCTAAGTACATATGGAATGGATGAAATCGGTGACGTTCCAAGGCTTGCTTTTGTCACAAGGCTGACACCCAGTGCATTGATAAACAAGCCTACTAAAAACAACAGATATCTTTTTAATTTATTCATTACTCGTATCTCTCCCTTTTATATATGTGTGGTTCTTTTTTACTTCTTCTAAAGCGTGTTTGAAAAAAGCTTTCTGCAATCTGCACGCCCCACTTTGCGTTATATTTTGCCCTCTTTCAGTCGGCGGAGCCCAACATCGTTGACTGACGACAACCATGCAGATGACAAAACAAGTGATGCTGAAAGTACGGTTACTGGTCGAAAAGAGTGCTAGTCTTGTAGATTGGAATATATTTTTTTATACACAGCCATGAAATTTCGAAATTCTTCCTCTGAAATATGTTCCAAAGCCTTTTTTTCCACTTTTTCAAAAGCTTTTTCTACCAGCATCTGCTTCTGTTTTCCCTCTTCGGTCATGAAAATATGAAAGCTTCGTCTGTTTCCGTTTAAAGTTCTGCGCTGGATCAGGCCTTTCTCTTCCATCTTATTTAAAATAGTAGTCAGCGAACCAGCCTCCAGAAAACAGGCCTTTGCAATCTGTTTTTGATTGCTTCCGTCATGGTCTTTCAGATAATCCAGAATCTTCGGCTGCCCGATGGTAAGTCCGGTAGTTTTCAATTCCTCCATTAAAGCTTTCTGCACCAGCATCTGGTTCGCCATGATCAGGTAATGCAAAGTTTCATCCATTCTGTCATCTCCTTGCTGATAATAGTTATAATTCAAACAATTAGAATTACAACTATTATATTATCATATGTCAATCGTAAAATAAAGATCTCGCTTTGCATTGTAAAGTAAATACCCACTTTACAGGAATAATTTTGAGGAACGCGTAAATGCGCATTTTAACAAAAAAACACCGAAAACCGCTTATAAGCAATTCTCAGTGTCTTTTATCATTGGCTGTATTTATTTAAAATAAACCATTACGTTCTCAGTCTGTCCAGTCTTTGTGTTCAAAACCTCCTACAGCACTTCCACCTTACATTTATGCTCTTTTGTTTCTCTGTTATAGCTGATTCCAACTGCTAGAATTCTTCCAGTATACCTGTTTTTTTCTGCTATTTTTCCGCGAAATCGTAATACATATTCTTTCTCAAGAATCTGTTTAATCGCTTCTTCTGGTGTATGATCCACTTTTAATTCCAGAATAATGCAATCCTGATCATACCTGATGGGATAAAATATAAAATCCACAAACCCTCTGCCAGCCTTATCTTCCCGTTCAACTCTGTATTCATCTCTTGCGGCAAGATATACCAGATTAATAATTGCTGAAAGTTCTGTTTCGTTATTATATGATAAAATCGGAATTTCTGTATTATGGGCATACGTAATAATCTCTGACATTGTATCCGTATCGCCAGCCAGTGTCGCCTGGAGCATTTTAGACGATATATTCGCCAGGCGATGTATATAACCCAAGGAAGGTTCTTTCAGAAGCATATCTAAAAATTTCTCCATTAATTCCCGGTTTGGAACTGACACTCGGCCTTTTTCATATTTCAAAAATCCATAAACAACCATTGCTGAAAAAATTTCTTCCTTTGTTTTCAATTTCTGAGAAGTCGCTGCATATTCATAAATTCTTATAGGAACGCTTTCTCCAGAAATCATCAACGCCAGATCATCTCTAATTTCTGCAATATTATTAGAAATATAGTAAAAAATTTCGTCGTACGGACCTGAGCTCGTCCAGTAATTTCCAAGGTTATTGTTCGATAATGCCATGACAACAGACCTTGGATTGTACAGCTTTTCCCCACTCTTTGTACTATATCCATCATACCAGAGCTTCAATCCCTCACGACTCACATTCAAAATCTTTTTATTTTTCTCTCTGTATCGTTCATATAATACATCCACGTCCTTCTCTGTGAATCCAAAATATTCAGAAAATCGTTCTTCTCCAGCCATTGTATATTCTGCAAACATGTTTAATTCTGAGCCACTGGAATATTTTGCAATTGGAAGAATACCTGTCATATAAGCCAATTTAACATATGGGCGATCTTTCAACAACGAACGTAAAAAGGTAAGAAATTTTTTCTTATCCGTTTCGGACACAAAATCCTGGTGAAAAATATAATCCCATTCATCCAGTATAAATATAAATTGAGCAGCTTCATTTTCGGCGTAGATATCACAGAGAACATCAATAAGATACTCATCCTCTTCAAACTCTATGTCTGAATATTCTCGTTTTAAATCCCTGATTAACTTTTTTTCTATTCTCTTAATGTAAGAATCATAGGACTGGCATTCTGTGGCTATATCATTAAATGAAATGTGAATAACTGCATATTTGTTCATATACTGCTTATAATTTTTTACAGACGAAATATAAAGTCCTTCAAAAATATCTTTTGCATCACAGCTTCTGGAAAAAAAAGCTGCAAGCATATTTGCAACAACTGTTTTTCCAAATCGTCGGGGCCGTGTAACACATACATAGTTGCTCCCCTCGCCAACCATAGGAATCATTTCTTCAAGGAACCCGGTTTTATCTACAAAATAAGGTTTTTCTAATTCGTTTTTATATAATGTATATCCAGTTTTACTATCAAGATAAATTCCCAAACCCAGCGCTCCCTTCCACAACATACCTTTTTTCTTTCTTCTTAAGTATACACAAAAAAAAGGAATGTCTCAACCGTAAACTGCATCTTCCCATAAACATTCTTTAGGTTTTCATTATCAGATAAAACCAAGCATCCATTCCTCAAAACTAATTTCATTCCGATGTGGTGCTATCTGCCAATAACAACTTAATCCAGGAGTGACATATAAACGCTGTCGCTCATATTCTCCATATTTTTCAACTTCCCTAGGCAATGCTGGTCGCGGTCCCACAATGCTCATATCACCTTTTAATACATTCCACAACTGAGGTAACTCGTCTATGCTGGTTTTCCTAATGAATCTGCCAACTCTTGTGATTCTAGGATCATCTTTTATTTAAAAAACCGGTCCGTCCATTTCATTCTTTCCAATTAATTCCTCCAATTTTTCTTCCGCATTCGGGCACATTGAACGAAATTTGTAAAATTTAAATATTTTCCCATTTCTTCCAACGCGTTCTTGCGAAAAAAAAGGCCCCGCTGAGGGATCATCCAAAACTATTGCTCCTGCAACAATAAACATTAATGGTGACAATACCACAAGAGCTATAGATGAAAAAATAATATCTTGAACTCTCCTTACGCACCAATAGCCTCTATGATTTTTTAGATTTTCCTTACGGTCAACCACTACATCTTTTGTAATCGCAAATTGTTCAACTTCCATACTCTTCTCCTTCGTGTTTTATAGCCCATTTTGTTCTTTTTCATAATTATAACATTTACTCATAATAATACAATTAAAATTTAGAGTAATTTTGACATGTTTAATTGGTACAAAATGCCAAATACTAAATTTTTTTCTTTTCAGAATAAAATCTTTTTTCTGAAAATATATTGAAATTTCTCATAAATTGTGCTACTCTTTCTTTCAGTGTATTTCTACACAATACGAATGACCGTCATGCTCGCACATTTTATTTGTAGGCAGCGCCTTTCGTAACTCAGGAGAGTCTCTTCAAAAAAATAAATGGAAGAGCGCCGAAGGTGTACGCAGCATTTTATGCTGTTAATCTCTCAGGCAAAAGGATGGAGGAAAGAAAACATGTTTACACAAATCAACAACTTTATCACCTGGTTTGACGGAGTCGTTTGGGGACTTCCGCTAATCATTCTGATCCTGATCACAGGACTTCTTTTAACCGTTCGGTTAGGCTTTTTACAGGTAAGACATCTTGGAAAAGCATTAAAATTCATGGTACGAAATGAAGAAGGCGGGGAAGGTGAAGTGACAAGTTTCGGTGCCCTTTGCACAGCTTTGTCAGCTACCATCGGAACCGGTAATATCGTCGGTGTTGCAACTGCTATCGCAGCTGGCGGACCTGGAGCCCTATTCTGGATGATCGTTGCCGCATTTTTCGGAATGGCAACCAAATACGCAGAAGGACTTCTGGCGATCAAATACCGTACTATTGACAAGGACGGACACGTTCTTGGCGGACCATTTTATTACATTGAAAACGGTATGGGAAAACAGTGGAGATGGCTTGCGAAGATTTTCGCATTCTTCGGAGCTGGCGTAGGTCTTTTCGGAATCGGTACTTTTACACAGGTAAATGGTATTGCTTCTGCAGTAAAGAACTTCTTTGACCCGGATACTGTACACACTGTTTCCCTTTTTGGAAATACATATTCCTGGGCTACCGTAATTGCCTGCCTGATCCTTACTTTATGTGTAGGACTTGTAGTACTTGGCGGCATCCAGCGTATTGCTAAGGTTTCCCAGATTGTTGTACCATTTATGGCAATTCTTTATGTAGCACTTGCACTGATCATTGTGATCACCAATATCACAGCTGTTCCTGGCGCTATCGTAACCATCGTAAAAACAGCATTCAGCGGAAGTGCCCTGGCAGGTGGTGCTATGGGAACCATGATCGTGGCTATGCAAAAAGGTATCGCGCGTGGTATTTTCTCTAACGAATCCGGTCTTGGTAGTGCTCCGATCGCAGCTGCTGCCGCACAGACAAAAGAGCCTGTTCGCCAGGGACTTGTTTCCATGACTGGTACTTTTATTGATACTATCGTAATCTGTACCATGACTGGTCTTTCCATTGTCATTACAGATACCTGGAATACAGGACTGGAAGGTGTAGCTATTACTACAGCAGCCTTCCAGAAGGGACTTCCGTTCCCTCCACAGTTCGCATCATTTGCACTTATGCTGTGTCTGGTATTCTTCGCATTCACCACGATCCTTGGATGGGATTATTACGGTGAGAGATGCCTGGAGTACCTTTTCAACCGCAACATGACCGCAGTAAAGACTTACCGCTGGTTATATATCATCTGCGTATTCTTCGGACCGTACATGACAGTTGCAGCTGTATGGAATATCGCAGATATCTTCAACGCCCTGATGGCATTTCCGAACCTGATTGCATTACTGGCATTAAGTGGTGTAGTAGTGCGGGAAACAAAGGATTTCTTTAAGAGACATAAGAATTATGAATGAGCCCGATATTATTAAGGCTTGTTTGAATATAGCTTTAGTATATAAGTAAGAATTCCTCTCCTGAAAACAACTATGATTCTTTAAATGCACAAATAAATAAGTGAATATTTTAGACCCCTCCCTTAGACAGATGCTTTTAGCCTGGCCTTGGGAGGGGTCTTCTATCTGCTATTTGCTCATACAAAAAACTGACTACACCACTTACTCAGAATGATATCTTTTCTGTGGTATAGTCAGTTATCATCAAAGCTTTACAGTGATTCCGGATTAAACAGATCACTGATGCTGTCACCGTTTCTGTGGATTCCATCTACTGTAAATTCTGCCCACTCGCCAATGTTGGTTGCATGGTCACCGATTCGCTCATAGTATTTGGAGATCATAAGAAGATCAAGCACTTCATCACTGGAATAGCCCATACGGTTCATATCCAGTGCTTTTCTTACCTGATTGAAAAGATTGTCCAGAATATCATCGCTGTCGATCACTTTTTTTGCCAGATCGCTTTTTTCCTCTACATAAGCAGTAACACTGTCGTTTACCATATGCATGGCGTGATCTGCCATCTCCTGAAGGGGAATAGCAGTTACAGGTACATGGACACTTCCTGTGTTCATAATCTCTGCAATGTCTGTAGCCTGATCACCGATACGCTCCATATCCGTAACCATCTTAAGTGCTGCAGAAATCTTACGGAGATCTGCTCCTACAGGCTGCTGTTTCAGAAGAAGCTGCATACAGAGAGCTTCGATATTATGCTCTTTGTCATCAATCTCCTTCTCAATTTTTGCGATTTCTTTTGTGGCAGCTTCTCTGACTTCCACACTTGCCAGAAGCTGACAGGTCTTCATGATTGCCTGACCGCACAGATTTCCCATCTCCAGGATCTCATCTGAAAGCCTGGAAAGCTTCGCGGTATACACGTCTCTCATATCAACCAAACCTCCCTGTAATATACTCTTCTGTTTTCTTATTCTGTGGTCTTGAAAACAGTTCTGTAGTATCGTTATATTCGATGATCTCGCCCAACAGGAAAAATGCTGTCTTATCGGAAATACGTGCTGCCTGCTGCATATTGTGGGTTACGATCACAATGGTATAACGGTCTTTTAATTCCAGAGCCAGATCCTCAATATGGGAAGTAGAAATCGGGTCAAGTGCTGAAGTCGGCTCATCCATAAGAAGTACTTCCGGTTCTACCGCAAGTGCCCTTGCAATGCAAAGTCTCTGCTGCTGTCCACCGGACATTCCAAGTGCACTCTTTTTCAGACGGTCTTTTACTTCATCCCAGATAGATGCATTCCGAAGGGCACGCTCTACGATATCATCTAGCTTTTCCTTGGAATGGATTCCATGTGTACGGGGGCCATATGCAATATTATCATAAATACTCATTGGAAATGGATTTGGTTTCTGGAAAACCATTCCCACACGTTTTCTCAACAGGTTTACATCGATATCCCCATAGATATCCTCTCCATCCAGGCGGATATCCCCTGTGATCCTGCATCCTTCCACCAGGTCGTTCATACGGTTTAAAGATTTCAGTAAAGTGGATTTTCCGCAGCCACTGGGACCGATAAAAGCGGTAATTTTTTTCTCCGGAATATCCAGATTGATATTTTTTAAGGCATGGAAACTGCCGTAATACAGATCCATGTTTTTTACATCTATTTTACCCATATTCTCCTTTTTTGAAAGCTTTGACAGCTATAAGCTTTATGCCTGCTTATCTGCCAGCTGCTTTCCTGCCTTTCTTGATGATCTGCAACTGTTTGCACCTAGTTTTTTCTATTAATAATCTCTGCAGAATATATGTAATAGCTTTCCCAAAATCATTCTGCAATCCTGACAAATACACTGTGTCTATCCTACTTCTCTCCGCCTGCTTTACTTAATCTCTTCGCACATACTCCTGAGATCCAGTTCAGTACCAGCACAAATACCAACAGAATAACCGCTGTTGCATACGCCTGATCCATATAAAGACCTTCACTGGAAAGCACATACATATGTACGGCAAGAGTTCGTCCGGAGCCCATCAGACTTTCCGGAACCTTAGCAACAGATCCTGCGGTATAGATAAGAGCTGCTGTCTCACCTACAATACGTCCTGTAGCAAGAACCACACCGGAGAGGATTCCGGGAATGGCACTTGGAAGTACCACTTTAAATACTGTACGCAGTTTTCCTGCACCCAGTCCTAAGGAAGCTTCCCTGTAAGCATCTGGCACACCGAGAAGTGCTTCTTCTGTGGTACGAATGATCAGCGGTAATATCATGATTACTAATGTCATAGAGCCAGACAGAAGGGAATATCCCCAATGAAGGGCTGTACTGAAAAACAGAAGACCAAACAGACCGAAAATAATAGACGGGATTCCCTGAAGGGTTTCTGTTGTCACGCGGATGATTTTTACCAGCTTACTTCCCTTTTTTGCATATTCTACAAGATAGATCGCAGCAAAAATACCAAATGGTACCGCGATCACCAGTGTCAGCAAGGTGATGATCAGGGTATTGATCAGTGCCGGCATAAGGGAAGCGTTGTCAGAATTATATTCCAGTGCAAACAGATCCGGTGTCAGATTGCCTACACCTTTTATCAGGATAAAACCTACCAGGAATGTCATAACTGCAACTGTGATAATCGCAGCCAGCCACACCAAAAGCCTCAGGATGGCAGAACCCGGATGATTTTTCCAGTAAGATAATTTGCTTTTACTCATCTTCGGCTCTCCTCTTCAGGGCTGATACACAAAGGTTGATAATCAGGATAAATACGAATAATACAACACCTGTTGCAATCAGTGCTTCTCTGTGAAGATCTGTTGCATAGCCCATTTCGATAACAATATTTGCAGTCATGGTACGAAGTCCTTTGAAAAGTCCCTGCGGCATCCAGGTCTGGTTACCTGCTACCATGATCACTGCCATGGTCTCACCGATGGCACGTCCGATTCCAAGAACCACACCAGCTAACACACCAGACTTTGCAGCCGGGAAAACAGTACCAAACACACTTTTTTCGTGGGTTGCACCAAGAGCAAGTGCTCCTTCATAATAGCTTGTGGGAACACTTTTTAACGCTGGTTCTGCAACACCGGTTACCGTTGGAAGAATCATGATTCCAAGAAGTACAGAAGCTGTCAGCATAGTACTTCCATCATGGCCGGTAAGCTGACGGAGCAGCGGTACGAATACCGTTAATCCAAAGAAACCATATACAACGGATGGAATGCCTGCCAGAAGGTTTACCATTGCTTTTAGTGGAGCATACAGTTTCTTCGGACAGTAAAATGCAAGGAAGATAGCAAGCAGAAGGGCGGTCGGAACTCCTACCACAATTGCGCCTGCTGTTACATAAATACTTCCAAGGATAAATGGGAAAATTCCATATAAACCATTGGATGGTTTCCATTTCATTCCAAACAGGAAATCAGGCAGGCCAATCTTCGCCATCGCCGGGATTCCGTTTGCAAAAAGGAAAATACATATTAATGCAACGGCCAGCACCGAAGTGCAGGCCGCTACAAGGAACACGATTTTCATTACCTTTTCATTAATTGATTTCATAAAGTCCGTTCCTTTTTTATTCGGGAAGTTTGATTTGTTGTGAAAGTACTTTAGGTCTTTCTTTTTTCTTTTTCGTTCGCTTTACATTATGTCTTCTCTGACATTAAAACTTAACAGCATGTTACTGTCCACATCGTGAACAGTAACAGCTTCATATTTGTAACTATTTTTCTTAATTACTTGGTCAGGTCTTCCCAAGTTGTGATATTGCCAGTATAGATGTCTTTTACCTGCTCGCTTGTGAGCTCTTCTACACCGCTGTCATTGTTTACGATAACTGCGATACCATCCTGTGCGATAACAGTTGCGGTAAGACCAGCTTCTGTCTCGCTGTCTTTCAGTTCACGGGAAGCCATACCGATGTCGCAAAGACCGTCGATTGCAGATGTCATACCTGTTGTGGAATCACTCTGCTGAACCTCGATGTCAACTTTATCGTTTACAGCTTTGTAGCCTTCTGCAAGTTTCTCCATAACTGGTGTTACAGAAGAAGAACCAGCTACTACAACTTTACCTTCTACGTCAGCACCTGCATACTCTGGTTTATCACCAACTGCGATGTATCCGTTCTCCTCGATAATTGCCTGTCCGTCAGCACTCATGATATAGTTGATGAAATCCTGTGCTGCTTCGCTTACATCATCTTTTGTTGCAATGTTGAATGGACGAACTACTTTGTAGTCACCAGACTCAATATTTTCTGCGGTAGCTTCTGCTCCGTCGATTTTTACTGCTGTTACGCTGTCATCCAGGGAGCCAAGGGAAACATATCCGATTGCGTTCTCATCCTGTGCAACTGTGCTTAACATAACGGATGTGCTGTTTGTGATCTTAGCTGCCTCTGTTGTATTGTCTACTTTATTTCCATCTGCGTCTTTTTCTTCAATTCCAAACAGTTCGATAAATGCGCCTCTTGTACCGGATCCGTCTTCTCTGGAGCAGATTGTGATATCGCCGGAAGCTGCTGCCATAACTGTTGTTCCCATTGTTGCTACTCCTAATAATGCCGCCATTGCTACTGCTAAACCTTTTTTCATGATTTATTTTCTCCTTTTCTTCGCGGTCCTTTTTGTTTTTCTCTCTCTCGCGATTACATGTGTATCTTACTGTCCGGATGTAAAATACACTATCGTAGAAAAGTAAAATAAATGTAAAAAAACAGACCTCTTTGAGATCTGTTTTTTTACATTTTGTTATTTGATTTCTATTTCAAGAATTTTCATCTAAGTTCTTCCAATAATAATTTTTCCAGCTTTTCTTTTGCAACCAATACCTCTTTTATCTGCTGCGGCGTAATGTTTTCCAAATGAAATCCTCCTGTACATACCACAGTTTTTCCACAAGCCTGACACATCCTTTCGGCAAATGTACGGCATATGCTCTCGTCTTTATGCCCGGTAAGATTCACCACAGAAGATGTGACACTTCTCTCCCCATTTCCGGAAAGAGAAAGTCTTGGCACTGCCATAACCGTACAGCCAATATGAGGTTTATCGCCGCCTTGTATGTATAACAAAATGTCTTCTCCGATTTTTGCAGCTCCGGCTTCTATATCAAAATCTGACGTGCTGATTTTTTTTACGACAGTCCATTCCATCGTTTGTACTCCTTTGCTTCTATTCCAAATGGTTCCAGAAGCTTCGCGGCAATGTGATATACCATTTCATCTATGTTCTCTGGCTTCTGGTAAAAAGTCAACATCGGCGGGATTATGTGGACACCCGGAATCATGGATAATTCATAAAGATTTCGCAAATGTATCGCACTCATGGGCGTTTCCCTTGCAGCAAGAACCAGAGGGCGTTGTTCCTTCAGGGTTACGTCTGCTGCCCTCAGAAGAAGGTTGTCTGCATATCCGCTGTGAATTCCGGCTACTGTTTTCATAGAGCAGGGAACAACCAACATCCCACAGGTTTTAAAAGAACCGCTTGCAGGCTCTGCTCCGATCTGCTCTGGTTCCAGGCTGCAGTCAGCAAGATTTTGCACCATCTCTGCAGGCAGGTTTATTTCATGCTCACAGGTGACCTTTGCACTTTTGGTCATGATCAGCCAAGACTCAAAATCCTCTTCTTCTCTGATCAGTTCCAGACATTTTAACAAAAGAGGGATTCCGCTTGCACCGGTTGCACCCACGATCAGTCTTTTTTTCTCTTTTGGAATCTTCTTAATCATTTTATTTTCTATTATTCTCATTTCCAATATTGTTTTTCGCCATTACAATTCTGATATTTTTTATCAGGAATCTTCTCAATTGTTACTTATCATTATTATTTTCTCATTCTATAACCAACGCGAAGGATCCACTTCCATAAATTCAGCCCGCATAAACCTGCCCTTTTCCTTATACGGTACTGTACAGTCAAAAATAGTTTTACATGCAATTCCATGGTCTTTTATACTTGGGGAACAGGAAGGATCGTTGGATGGATCCGGTGGATGACATCTGACACCCGGAATGGTAATAATATCTGCATCCCCCTGGAATCTGGTATTCATTGCCCACAGCACATCATTCATATCAAAGCAGTCCACATCTTCATCTACAAGAAACACATGCTTCAGCTCACTAAATGCAGAAAATGCCAGCAAAGCAGCCTGTCGCTGCCTTCCCTCATCACTTGCAGACAACTTTTTGAATTGGAGTACAGCCATATATTTTCCACCGCCAGCTGAACAACAGTATACATTTTGAAGTCTTCCTGGCATTGCCTTTTCCACCATTCCATAAATGCTTGCCTCTGTAGGAATTCCTGCCATTGACACATGCTCCTCACTGGGGGCAATACAGATCTGCATGATAGGATTCTTCCGATGTGTTACTGCCTTTACCTTGATCAGCCAGCATTCTTCACTTGCCGGTCCGGTATACCCGGGAAATTCCGGCATAGCATATCCGGTATGACTGTTCTGATCTTCTTTGACCCGCACATGAGGAATCACTTCTCCTTCAATCACATATTCCGCATTTGCAATTGCCATTTCCTTTATGGAAACGCATTTGCAAAGCTGTACCGGCTCTTTGCGGATTGCCCCGGCTACTGAAAGTTCGTCATAGCCAAGTGGTGTTGTAGGTGGCTCAAAACAGGAACCGATTTCTATAGCTGGATCCACACCAATGCTGATAGAAATAGGTAAAGTCTGATTTAATTCTTCTGCCCGTTCTGCCATTGCCCCAATATGTCTCGCACCTGGGGTAAAGAATATAGACAATTCATCTTTTCCCTGTATGCAAAGCCGGTGAATCGTCACATCATGAACGCCTGTATCCGGATGGGTTGCATAACACATTCCCAGAGTAATGTAAGGTCCCGCATCCACAGGAGTATTAGTCGGAGCCGGAATCAGTTTATACAGATCAAACTCCGGTTCATCTGCCTTATGAATCACTTCCTGGCAAGGAGCTGGCGTGAAGATTTCCACTGGCGGTATGGGTTCTGCCACGCTTTGGTACAGTATTTTTCCAAGATTCTCCGATTCACATCCAAGCAATGCCGCTACTCTTTTTCTGCTTGCTTCCCCTTTCCCATCCATTGGCACACAGGGACGAAATCTCTATTCATGAGATTTCCAGGTAAAATTTTATTCTCATGCATCCCTACACTTCCATTCATCAACTGTGCCTCCGGCTTTTCGAAGAAGCAGGTATATGCCCACACATCCTTCGCACAGTACGCCTGGAGTCTATTATCAGCGCCGTTGAGGCTGGAGAAGGCATCAGCCTTTTTGCGCAAAAAAATTTTGAATTGTTTCAGCACACCAGTATTATTTCTGTTCCGTTGAAAGAAGCACCACCTTTGATAACCGGTGCTGTTTTTCATGGTTCCAAAAGTAATGCTTCAAAAAGTGCCATTCCTTCAAACACTGACCATTTACAGCCAATAGAAATGTTGCGTCTTTCCTGCTCTTCTTATATAATATGAGAAGAATTGACAAACAAGTGAAATACCAAATGGATTTTGAAATAAAAAAGAAAGGACTTACTATGACCAAAGAAGAAAAGAAAGTCACCTGGCTGGATACTCCGGATCCCCAGCGTTTTATCAATAATGCCGCCAAATTTAACGATCTGATGATGATGTACCGCTGTGCCATCCGTGAGGTACAGACAAAGCTGGAAGTTCTGGATGATGAATTTTCCGTAGAATATAAGAGAAACCCTATTTCTTTTATTAAAACAAGGGTCAAAAAACCGGAAAGTATTTACCGGAAGCTGCAGAAGCTGGGCTATGATTTTACAGCTGAGAATATTCAGGAGCAGTTAAATGACGTGGCAGGAGTCCGTGTGGTCTGTGCATTTATTGATGATATTTACACGGTTGCAGATCTCATTGCCGTACAGGATGATATTAAAGTTATTAAAATCAAGGATTATATCAAGAATCCAAAGCCAAATGGTTATCGTAGTTATCATATGATTGTGGAGATTCCTGTATTTTTCTCTAAGGGAAAAACGCCTATGCGTGTAGAACTCCAGATTCGTACCAACGGCATGGATTTCTGGGCAACCCTGGAGCATCAGCTCCGCTATAAAAAAGGAATTGAAGATCTGCCTGGATACGAGGATATCAGTGAGGAACTGCTCCGCTCTGCTCAGGCAGTAATCGAAACAGATAATGAGATGCAGAGAATTAAGAATAAGATTGGAATGTTTCATGATATCTAAAATTTAGTCATTTTATCTTTTTAAGACCAGATTGCTTTTTTAATGACATCATTAAATAAAAAAATACAACCCTGGGAAGAATCTTAAATATCAGTCAGCGCATATTAGAAACAATATCTAATGTAATAGCTTTCTTGATATTCTTCATCAGGGTTGTATTTTTATTTCAGCCAGATAAACACGCAGAATAAAATAAACAAAAACGCTGCTCCACCAAATATCAGTCCAACGGTAAGAGATGCCTTCAAAGAGAGCCAGATCATGCTTCTTCTTTCTTCCTTTGTCATTGGCGGGTTTTGAAATGCTGCCACATTATCTGGTACCTCATTCTCCATTCCTGGCTCTGGCACTTTCACGTCAAATTCTTTTCTGCGTCTGGATAGGTCTCCCGGAAGAATCTGCCACGGGCGCCTGGAATTCCAGGGCATACCATCCACATCCATATTGGCTACTGTGTAATCCGGTAACTCTTCTTTTTTTCGTTTTCCCATGATAGAACCTCCTGTGTTGCTATTTAATGTGCTGATTCATGTTTCCCGTACGCGGTTTCGCAATGTATATTCACCGCCGTGCGGAGCAACGTTCCGGTGAGCTAAGACCTAACTGCGACTAAGCCGCTCGGGAAAGCCCTCTCGGCTAAGTCTCCGTAAGGCCTGGATCTCACCTTCACTAAACCCGCTCCTGAAATGCACGGCTACGTGAATATACATTGTGAAACCGCTGGTTATTGACAACTGCAACTGACCGGGCAAGAGTTTATTGGCAGAAATTGACTGCTCAATATAAAAATTATTGTTATTTTATATAGTAATCAATCGGCGAATAGTGGATATTTAGCTGTTTTTAGAAGTAGTAAAATAACCACTACGATGAACAACAGGAGCACAGTCCTCACGCCCCATTAATCGTGGTGGGTGTGAGTTCTCTCGTTACCAATCACCAGCGGGTTCGCAGGGTATGTTCCTAAGCAAGTCATTTCAGGCGCGTTTTTAATGGAGGCGAGATCCAGGTCTTACGGAGACTTGACGCGAAGGCTCTCCTGAGCGTCTTAGTCGCAGTTAGACCTTAGCTCACCGGAATGTTGCGCCGACTTGCGTGGAATATACCCTACGAACCCGCGTACGGGTAACGACACCCAGCACATTAAATAGCAAAATATCCAAATATTACTCCGAATTAAAAAAGCACATCAGGCCAGGGAAGTCCTGGCCTGCATTTTTTAGTCGTATAAATGGCAACGCACCTTATGTCCGTTCCCCATATCCTTCACTTCCGGAACCTGAGTCTTACAGATTTCCATGCACTTGCGGCATCTGGTATGGAATTTACATCCCTGCGGCGGATTCGCCGGGGACGGAATATTTCCCTCCAGAATAATGCGGTTTCTCTTCAGATCCGGATCTGGCATAGGAATTGCAGAAAACAATGCTTCTGTATACGGATGAAGCGGATTTGCAAAAATATCCTCTGTAGTACCAGTCTCTACAAGACCGCCCAGATACATAACACCGATGGTATCGGAAATATGCTCTACAACGGAAAGGTCATGAGAGATAAACAGATAAGTCAGATTTCTCTTCTCCTGAAGCTCCTTTAACAGGTTTATGATCTGCGCCTGCACGGAAACATCCAGTGCGGAAACCGGTTCATCACATACTACAAACTCCGGATTCAGGGCAAGCGCTCTTGCAATACAGATACGCTGTCTCTGTCCACCGGAAAACTCATGTGGATAGCGGTCCTTATGATAGGACTGAAGTCCACAGTCATCCATGATCTTTGTCACATAATCTGCATATTCAGACTTGGGAACAAGATTATGCTCTTTTACTGCCTCTCCAATGATCTCCCCAACTGGAAGTCTTGGAGACAGGGAAGAATAAGGATCCTGGAAAATGATCTGCATCTTGGTACGCATATCGCGCATTTCTTTCCTGGAAAGACCGTACACATCTTTTCCATTAAACAGAACCTGTCCGTCTGTTTTCTCGATCAGTCGTAAAATGGTACGTCCTGTGGTGGATTTACCACAGCCGGACTCTCCTACAAGCCCCATTGTGGTTCCTCTTTTTAGGGTAAAGGAAACATCATCTACTGCCTTTACAGCACCGACCTGTTTACCGAACATTCCACCCTTGATCGGGAAATATTTCTTGAGATGGGATACCTCCAGAATGTTCTCGGACTGCTGATTCTTTTTATTTTCCGCTGTCTTATTTTCACTCATGGGCTTTTCCCTCCTCTCCTGGATGAACATTTGTCAGCCATCCGGCTTCCGGACGGTCTACATAACGGTAACAGCTGACTTCATGGGTAGGACTTAATTTCACAACTCCCGGATAACTTCCCTGACACTTGTCGCAGCTCAGCTCGCAACGGTCACGGAAATAGCAGTAATCCGGCATGTCGATCGGGTTCGGAACTTTACCTGGAATGCTGTAAAGTTTGTCTACCTTCTTTCCTACAACCGGCTTGGAACGCATAAGTCCAATGGTGTATGGATGAGAAGGATGATTGAAGATTTCTCTTGCAGTTCCTTTCTCAACCACACGGCCGGCATACATAACTACTACATAATCTGCCATCTCTGCAATAACACCAAGGTCATGGGTGATCAGCATGATGGAGGAATTGATCTTATCCTTCAGGTTACGCATCAGGTCAAGGATCTGCGCCTGAATGGTAACATCAAGAGCTGTGGTAGGCTCATCTGCAATGATCAGCCTTGGATTACATGCAAGTCCAATGGCGATACATACACGCTGACGCATACCACCGGAAAGCTCATGAGGATACATTTTATAAACACCCTCACTGTTGGCAATTCCAACCAGCTCCAGCATTTCAATGGTTCTTGCCTTTACCTGCTCTTTGCTCATATCCGGATTATGAAGCATGGTGATCTCATCTACCTGCTCCCCAATACGGAATACTGGATTCAGTGCAGTCATAGGCTCCTGGAAAATCATGGAAAGTTCATTTCCACGAAGCTTCTGCATCACACTTGTAGGTGTATTTACAATATTATAAACCTTATCTCCTGTATTAAAACGGATTTCGCCTTCTACAGTCTGTCCCTGTGGACGCTGCACCAGCTGCATAAGGGAAAGGCTTGTTACAGACTTTCCACAGCCGGATTCTCCAACCACACCAACTGTTTTTCCCTGAGGAATCTCAAAGCTTACACCGTCAACAGCCTTTACTGTTCCGATGTCTGTAAAGAAATAAGTATGGACATTGTCAAATTCTACTACATTCTCCGGATTCTTCATAGTACTTAAATACTCAGACTCCGGAATATTTTTTCTGTTTCTCTTCTTCTCTATCTCATTGGTAATTCTCCGGTTCTCTTTGGAGATTCTCTTTGTTTCCTTAGCTGAGATATAGTTTGCGTTTTTCTTACCAAATAATGCCATATTCGCACCTACCGTTTCATTTTCGGGTCAAAAGCGTCACGAAGACCATCACCCACAAAGTTAAATCCAAGAACGGTCAGCAGGATCAAAAATCCGGCCGGGATCCATACGAACCAGAAGTTGGTCAGTACATATACATCATTTACCGCATTTACAATATTACCCCAGGAAGCGTATGGGAACTTAACACCGATTCCAAGGAAGCTAAGTGTTGCCTCCATCAGAATAACATCACCAAGTCCCATTGTTGCAATAACGATCAGCTGTGGAATAACATTGGGGATCAGATGACGGAAAATCCTTCTTGAAACACGGACACCGGTAGCCTCTGTAGCAACCATGAACTCCTGCTCACGAAGGGACAAAATCTGACCGCGGACCATTCTGGCAATACCCGGCCATCCTACGATACCAAGGATTGCACAAAGTGCATAAATACGGATACGCGGATCAATCTTGTAATAGTCCATAACTGAACCAATGATAATGTACAACGGCATCGCCGGAATACAGATAACTACGTCAACCACACGCATGAGAATGGTGTCTACCCATCCTCCGAAATATCCGGAAATACCACCGATCAGAATACCGATGATACCTTCGATAATGATAACAACGAAACCGATCATCAGTGAGATACGTCCACCATACATCAGTCTGGTCAGCATATCCATACCGTTTCCATCCGTTCCTACCCAGTGCTTCTTGCTAGGAGAAGCATACGTATCATTGACTGTAGTCTCTTTCTGGCTGCGGACTACATACTGTGTATTCTTAGTCTGAAGCTGATAAGTTTCCTCCTCGCCAGTCTCATTAAGAGCTGTAAAGGTGGATGCTTTCTCAGTAATTGCCTGTTCTACTGCTTCTTTAAAGGAAAGAGAAAGGAATACCCCTTTTGTCTGTGGAGATACCAGAAGTCCGGAAACAGTGGCGTAAACCTCACCATCTTTCACAATTTCCGTGGAAGTCTCTCCCTCAACGGTATTCAACTCATATTTGATTCCATCACATTCGAAGGAATCCTCTCCTGCTTCCAGTGCGTCCAGAGCTGCCTGCTGCAGATCAAAGTCAAGCTTTGCATCCTCCGCTGCCGCGCTGAAAACCATTTTGGTAGCAAACGCAACTTCACCTGAAATAGTAATCTGGTTCTCACGGCCGGCTTTTTCAATGCTGTAGGTAACGCCATCTACCTCAAAGGTATTTTCATCATTGGATACAGCCTCTTCATAGCCTTCCTTGATCGCATCTGTTACTTCTGCCTCACCAGCTGCCTTATAAGTGGATTTGCCTTTCAGGGTAAGAACTGTGGCAACAGGCTCTGCCGAATAAATCGCCCAGTATTCTTCTCCCTTCTGCTCAAGTCCATAAGTCACACCGTCTGCCTCAAAGCTTTCATCTCCCTTGTTTGTCGCAAGGATAAATTTCTGCTGTCCGGCTGCCGGAAATTCTGTTCCGTCTGCTGTTTCAAAAATATATGATTTATTATAGGTAGCTCCTGCATAATCCTTCCAGACATGATCTGTCTTACGGAATACCTGGCTCTCACTGTAAGGGCTTATCATACCGCCTACAAATGAGAAAATAAACATCGCTACCAGAATTACAAGTCCTGCCACGGCCAGCTTATTACGGAAAAAGCGCTTGGCAACAAGCATACCCGGTGAAAGGACTTTTACACGCTGCTCATCATCCAGTGCCTGGGAGGTACTGACATGATCATCTTTTTTCTTTGTTGTATCTGTACTCATGTTTTTCCTCCTAATTTACTCGTACCCTTGGATCTGCCACAGCATACAGGATATCTGCGATCAGATTGCCGGTTAATGTAAGAAATGCCAGGAATACCATATAGAACATGGTAAACGGAATATCTCCCTGGGTCAGTGCCTGATAGGATGTATAACCGATTCCCGGAATCTGGAACAGGGTCTCTGTGATCATAGCTCCACCAAACAGGTTTGGAAGTGTACTTCCAAGGATGGTAATGATCGGAATCAGAGTATTGCGGAAAGCATGATGGTAAACAACCTTTTTCTCTGGAACACCTTTGGCCCTTGCAGTACGGATGTAATCTGCGTTCAATACCTCCAGCATATTGGTTCTGGTATAACGCATCAGGGAACCTACACTGACAATGGTAAGTGTGATCACCGGAAGGATCAAGTGCTGTGCCATATCCAGTATTTTTCCAACGCTTCCGTATGACTCATGCATACGGCTTACAATACCATACAAGTCAACCCATTTCAGATTGATGGAAAAGATCCATTTCAGAATCGTGGCAAAGAAGAAAGACGGCAGGGAAATACCAATCAGTGCAAACACTGTCACCGCATAATCCACCTTGCTGTACTGCTTGGTAGCCGATATGATACCCAGAGGTATGGCGATTATGATTTCCAATAGGAACGAGGCCAGAGCCAGCACAAAGGAATACCAGATAACACTGGAAAATTTCTTGGTTACCGGCTGATGGAAGATCCAGGATTCCCCAAACTCACCGTGAAGTGCTTTTCCAAGCCATACAAAATAACCTTCCAGAACCGGTTTATCCAGTCCGTAGGAAGCATTCAGCTCAGCGACCAGCTCATCATATGGCTTGGCGCCCTGCTTCATTGACATATCACGTGCCCTTCCTTCTACATAAGAGGTAGGAAGTGCTCTTTCAATTGAATAAATGATCATGGAAACGAAGAACAGAATCATCGCTCCCAGAAGTACACGACGTACAATAAATTTCTTCATTATTTAATCTGTCCTTTCCAGTACCAGTTAAGAAGACTGACCTTTTGTTCTTACTGGCAGTGTGTCCTGCCGGCTTAAGTCCGCCTGGCCCCTTATATGAAGCATTTTACCGGGCACGGCATCCACCGTAACCCAAGGCATACTGCCAGTAAGGCAGTGAGCCCACTTCTTACGGTGGGCCCACTGCACTAACCAGTCATTCTTCTTTTATACCTTTAGTTCATCTCGATATCTTTGATATCTGCATACCAGTTATAGAATGTGGTAATGTCTTTTGTAAAGGTATCTGCTTTGATACGTTCAGGACTGTAGATAATGCAGTTCTGTCTCTGATATATCGGGATCTCAACTGCCCAGTCAAGAATGATATCCAGACACTGTTTGTAAACAGATTTTCTGTATTCCTGATCTGCAGAAGTACGTGCGTCGATAATATCCTGATCCAGTGTAGCGTCATTGATGTGGTAATAATTGCTCTTTACGCTCTCGCTGTGGTAAACCTGATACATATCAGGATCAATAGTAGCCTGCCATGCAGCTGCCCACATTTCTGCTGTACCTGCATTTAAAGCATCCCACATGATATTGGAATCTGTAACATCATTGATCTCAAGTGTAAATCCGATGGACTCAAGAGCTGCCTTCGCATCAGTAAGGATTGCAAAGCTTGGGTGATCTCCACTTCCGTCAGCACCGATAATGATCTCATAGGACATCTTAGCGCCTTCCGGAGCTGCAGTTACTTTGCCATTTTCTACTGTATAACCAGCAGCTTCCAGATAACCAAGAGCGGCCTGTGTTGCTGCTGCAAATTTCTCATCATCAGACATATCATCTGTATAAATCGGATTTCCGTCAACATCAACAGAGTAAGCAACCTGATAATCTGCGTCAGATTTCTGAGGAGCTGCCCAGGATGTATTGGAGATCGGGTAGTTGATTACAGAAGCAGCGTCTCCATAATAGGAGTCGATTGCTACATCACGGTATACGGACATAACAGTTGCGATTGCTTTTCTTAAATCCTTGGAAGCGTCAGATCCCGGATCGCCACCAACATTTATGGTATTTGCATTCATACCAATGTATCCGTATCCAAGGTTATCAATTGCGTTCACCATGATCTTATCGCCATTCAGATCATCGTTGCCGTTGATACTCTTGATCTGGTCAAATGCAGATTTACTTCCGGATGGATCGGAAAGGTCGATAGTACCCTGCTCAACACCGGCAATCTTATCTGCGTCAGAAGTCTCACGCCACTGCAGATTCTTGGTCTTCGGTGCGCCAAGATAATAATTCTCATTTGCTTCCATATAAACAGTTTTGTTCTCATATTTCACAAATTTGTACGGACCTGCGCCAAGAGGCTGGTTTGCTTTGTCACGTACAGAGGAAAGGTCTCCTCTTGTGAATCCAAACTGATTATTGTCATAATCATACAGAGAAGCATCTCCATAATAATGCATTGGCTCAACGATTACGCCAAGATTGTAGATTGTGCTTGCCTCGAAGCCATCTGTTGTGATCTCAACCTCATAATCACCAAGCTTCTTGATTCCTTCGATATTGGCAACTTCCTCGCCCTCACCAGCTGCAGTTTTCTGCTCTACCAGATATTCCTGGGCGATTGTAGCTGCATCTTCGTCGAAGTATTCCTCATCACCATATGCAGCTGCAAGAGTTGCATAATCTGTGCCATACATATCAGCAATTTCATTGATAATGGTATCCTGGTCTTTGCCCTCTACGCTGTAACCATCCTCGGTAGCATAAAGCATAGCAAAGAACTCATCACCATTTGTAACGCCATAAGCATCTGCATAATCTTCCCATGCAGACTGTGCCCACTCATACTCAGAGGTAAGAAGCGGAACGATCAGGTCGGATTTTACCTTTTCTGCTACTTCATCCGGCATCTCAGCCAGTGTATTTGCAACATCTTCGTCTGTGATGGAATCTGCTGCTGTGGAATTCAGACGGTAATTCTTCATACCTTTGATATTGGTGGAATACAGAGTTGCGTTTCCATCATAATCATTATCTGCAAAAACATAATATGTGAAAATCAGGTCGTCTGCAGTAAGAGGTTCTCCATCTGAGAAGGTTACATCATCACGAAGTTTGAAATTGTAAACAGTCTCATCCTCACCCTGTGTAACAGTTACATCGGAAAGACCATAGTAAGTATACTCTGTACCATTGTACTCATGGGTCTCACCTTCAATACCATTGTAGATAATTGCACCAGAACGGTCATTTCCGAACAGATACTCACCTACAACGTCTGCGATCTGCTGATCCGGAACTGCTTCTGCAAACAATCCTGCAAATTTCTCGGAGAAGTTGGTCTGTCCAACAACCAGCGGTGTATCGGAAGAACCTCCCTCAGTTTCTTCTGCTGCATCAGCTGTGTCTTCTGCAGCGTCTGCATCCTCAGCAAAAACAGGAACACTCACTGTTGTTGCTGTCATGACGCCTGATAATAACAGGGCCATTAACTTCTTCTTGCTCATATCATATCCTCCTTTTTATGAGATTTATTGTAACGATCCACACTGCCTGTTTTGAGTAAGCCTGCCCATTACTGTCCATATTGTTCACAGCAACTCTTGTCTCACACAAAATGTCTGGCGGAGTATTACCATTATTGCGCGGCAATCTTACATTGCCTTATTTATAACTGCTCCTCTGCCCTTCAATATTGAAGTGGAACAATTACATTTATTTTAACATGTTTTCACACTTAAGCAATAGATAACTGGCGAAATATGTCTGGAATTTTGTCCATTTTTGCCAAAAACTGAGCGATTTTCAGCTAAAAATTGTAAATTTTGCTTTAACATGCCAATTTTGTACAGCTGTAACGCTTCCCAGTATTAAAATCATCACAGCAGCTGCCAGAAATAACAGTTCGCTGTTTATGAGAAAATTCCCGGAACCTCTGACCAGAAAAATCAGGTCTGTCACACTGGCAATCAGTGCAAGTATCACAACTGCCATGCTGCATCTTGCCGGACGGCGGATTCCCTTCTCATACTCAGCACGTGTCATATGCCCGGCATGCTCCTGTGGAACTATGACCTGGGATCTGACTCCCCTGCCCTCCTGCCTTCTGCAAAAGGACACAAGGGATACACCACCCATAATACCGTAGGCGGCTGGGAAAACTATCACCATATAGGGAAGCAGAATCCAGAAAATCCTGCTGCCTGCATTGTTCACCATAAGACTGGCAAAATAGACCAGAAGTGCCACCGTCATAAGCACTGTATTGAGAATTCCATGCTTTTTCAGTTCTTCCTGTGACAGTCCTGTACCATACCATTTCCCGGTATATTCGAATTGTTTCCCGCTCTGGCGGTAATCATTCCCATATTTTTTCACTTATCTGCCTCTTTATCAATTAATCCAGCTTCTTATCAAGCTCATCTACAATTTTCTGGATACAGCCATCCTCAAATGGAACGGTAAGTCCCACCTGCTTCAGCATGGAAGGATAAAAATCACTTGCGGAAAGCTCACAAAGCTTCATATAATCAGCCCATGCTCCATCATGGTCTTTCTCCATACGGATCTTGAACTGGAATGCACAAAGCTGTGCAAGTACATAGTCAATATAATAGAAAGGCAGCTCAAAAATATGATGCTGTCTCTGCCAGTATCCACCATCTTCCATAAATTTACAGCCAGTAGCATCCAGATATGGACGGTACTCTTTCTCCAGCTGATTCCATGCCTCGCGGCGCTGTGCAGGTGTCATCTCCGGATTTCCATATACAATGTGCTGGAATTCATCCACCATAGTTCCATAAGGGATAAAGTCGATTGCATCCTCAAGGTGCATCTTGCGATAATCATCGCCTCTTTCCCCAAAGAAAAGCTCGATCCATGGCTCTGCGAAAAATTCCATGGACATGGAATGGATCTCGGCAGTCTCCATAGTCAGATATCTGGAGTGATCCGCAATGGGATCCTTGCCGGATACATAGCTCTGGAAAGCATGTCCGCACTCATGTGTGATAACATCTACATCACCGCTGGTGCCGTTAAAGTTTGCGAAAATAAATGGTACACCATAATCCGGAAGCTCTGTCATATAACCACCAGTAGCCTTATTCTTACGTCCAAATACATCAAACAGCTCATTTTCCATCATCATATTAAAGAAATCCCTGGTCTGGGCAGACATCTCGGTATACATCTTGCGTCCGCTCTCCAGGATCTCCTTGGGAGTACCAATCGGTGCCGGATCTCCCTGTGGGAAATAAACACCCATATCATAGTAATGAAGGGCATCCACTCCAAGACGTGCCTGACGGTTCTTATGCATCTTGGCAGCAAGCGGTACAAATACTGTCTTGATCTGCTTACGAAGGTTCTGTATCTCTTCCTTGGTGTAGGAATTACGGTTCATGCGGCAGTATCCCATATCGATAAAGTTCTCAAAGCCAAGCATTCTTGCCTGCTTGGTACGGTTCTTTACCATCAGGTCATAAATCTCGTCAATCTCAGCCTGGTTCTTCTCAAAGAATCCGGAAAAAGCATCCCATGCTCTCTTACGGGTATCGCGGTCAGCAGAACGCATATACTTGCGCATAAGAGAAAGATTCAGTTCCTCTCCTTCCCACATGATCTTCGCAGAAGCGATCAGCTTGCTGTAACGGGTGGAAAGTGCATTCTCCTCCTGCATAAGTGGTATGAGACTGTCATCAAAGCACTTCATCTCCAGCTCCATGGACTTAAACGCTACCGGTCCGATCTTCTCTTCCATGTATGCACGGTATGGAGTGGCAAAAAGGACTTTCTGATATTCATTTCCAAGAGCAGTCAGCTCAGGAAGCTTCTCATCATAGTAGGTATTCTCATCTTCGTAAAACTTATCTGTCACATCGCCATCTCTGCGGATGTGTGCAATGGTATAAAGAGTCTTCACATGATCCACCAATTTGTTAAATTCCTGATGGATCTCGAACTGCTCTTCCCCACTCTTCGCCTGGGAAGCCCGGCTGATGATCTCTTTCCCCTGCGCGATTACTGCTGGAAAATCCACACGACTGTAAGGCATTTCTGAAAATTTCATCTTGTTCCTCCTTTATTCCCTGTTACTATAAGAATACTGGACGGCCACCATGAAGGCGCCATACACAGTGACAGGTATTTATAATAAATGGGCGGGCAACCTTCCTGATTCTCTCATCTCAGAATGCTGTCCGTCCATTGTCGCGTACCAATTACTATATCATAGCTGATACAAAATGAAAAGGCATAAATTTATTAAAAAAGAGTAAATTTATTCTTCTCCTGTTCCTTCCTCGCCCTCTTCTACAATTTCCATGTCATCCAGAGTTTCACCATCTTCATAATCTTCCTCTTCAGAGTCCTCTTCTGTATATGGTGTCTCTGTCACGTTTGCTTTTTCCAGAAGGAGGTCTGTTACCTTGCTCTCATAAAGGGCATTCACCAGCGTCTCGCGGGTGTACAGTGTCTCAAAATCCTTTGCACTTTCCCCATAATAATCCGCATACTCGGTTACATAATCCACATATTCCTCTTCTGTCACTTCTATATTATTCGCCTGTGCAAAAGCGCTGATGAAAAGCCGACGGTTTACAAGGTTTTTGGCTTCTTCTTCGATATCTTCCTCTGTGACACCGAACATATCCAGTACCTCGTTCACATCCCCGCCCTCATCAACGAACATAGCGTAACCAGAAAGCGCTTCTTCCTTACAGGAATCAAACAATTCCTCCGGATATTCTCCGGTAAACTCTGTTTTTGCAAGGCATGCACTGATCAGCTCTTCTGCTTCATCATAAGTACTCTGTTCTGTATAGGACTGCTCCAGATATTCTCTTACGGAAGCTTCGTATTCTTCCTTTGTATCGTATCCGGTATAGTCTTTCACATAGTCATCATTATATTCTGGTGTATTGGAAGTAGTTACGTCCGTGACTTCAACAGAGAAATCAACGGTTTTGCCCTGCCAGTCCTCCTGCCAGGTATCATCTCCATAAGTGATGGAAAAATCAAGGGTATCACCTGTGGAAACACCAGTCAGCTTCTGGTCAAATTCCTGGCCAAATTCCTCCTGGCCAAGAGTGATAAATGTTTCATCCGGATCAGAAGCCTCTTCCCCCTCTACTGTAGCAGTAAGATTCATATACACAACGTTTCCTTCAGCAGATGGAGCATTTGTAGACTCTTCCTCACTGGCATCTGCCAGCTCTTCCTGGATTTCCTCCTGCACCATATCATCCGTAATCTCGTAAGTGTATTTGGTTACTTCCACTCCGTCATAATCCCCTAAAGTCACATAATCAGAAGCATTCTGAACCAGAAACTCTGATGGTGTGATCGGGTCAAGGCTGGCATCTGCCTCCTCAGCATCCTCGGCGTCAATTACTTCGTTATTCTCTACATCCTGTGAAAATTCCGGATCAATTTCTTCCCCATCATCCGATGCCATAGAATCATCCACCTGTTCTCCACCATCTGTGGCACTTTCAGATGCAGTATTTTCGGATGTCTCCTGTTTGGAAGAATTGTCACCACAGCCTGCAAGTACAGTCATCGCTGCCAGCGCAGCAAGAACATATCTTTTTTTCATATTTTACATTGTCCTTTCTTTTGTTCGCGTGTGTCAGTTAAAACTAATATAACATTTTTGAAATATTTTGTAAACTTTCTTTTCCAAAGACACTGTTTTTTCACAAACAAAAAATCCCCTGCCATACTGCACAAGGCAGCAATAGCAAAGGATTTTTATATAATAACTATTTTATCTCTCTTCACGGAAATAAGACAGTCCCAGGCTTTCCGGAGGCTGATTCTCTTTTTTCTTACGGAAGCTTACCACAACCAGTACTACGATAGTAACCACATAAGGAACCATCTGGATCAGGTCTGTGACATAACTTGCAACCTTGATTCCAAGAATGCTTGGAAGGAACTGGTACAGCCAATAAAGCATACCAAAAAGATAAGCTCCCCAGATTGCATTCAAAGGCTTCCAGGTGGTGAAAATTACAAGGGCAACAGCCAGCCATCCAAGTGCTTCGATCTGCTCTGTGGTAGCCCAGATTCCCTGGTTGTAATCCAGTACATAATACAGGCCGCCGATTCCGGAAAGACCTGCGCCGATACAGGTTGCCAGATATTTGTATCTGGTTACATTAATTCCGGCAGCATCTGCAGTTCCAGGATTTTCTCCAACAGCACGCAGGTTTAATCCCACTCTTGTCTTATTCAGTACATAATGCAGCACAATGGCAATGATGATTGCTGCATATACCAGGAATCCGTAGGAGAAAACAGTCTTACTTAAAATTCCAAGCTTACTTGATAAAAACGGGATCTTCTTTGAAAAAGAAGCATATGCCAGAGGTGCAGCTGTATAGCTGGCACCATTCAGGATAAATACACCAAAGAAATTGGCAACACCCATACCAAAGGTGGTAAGTGCAAGACCGGTTACATTCTGGTTCGCACGAAGCGTGATGGTCAAGAAGCTGAAGATCAGTCCTCCTAACATGGACGCTGCAATGGCAGCCACAAGCGCCAGTATCACGCATATCCAACCCTTAGGATCTGCGGAATTTTTCTCATAGAAATAGGAACTTGCAAATCCGGCAAAACCGCCAAGATACATAATTCCAGGAACACCTAAGTTCAGGTTGCCTGACTTCTCCGTTGTAATTTCACCCATGGAACCAAACATGATAATCGTTCCAAATGGAATTGCTCTGATGATCCACGCAATCAGATTACTCATTTAGTGCACCTCCTTTTTGGAACCACGGAAAATCATCTTATAATTGATGAAAAATTCACTTCCAAGGATAAAGAACAGAATCACACCTTCAATAATACTTGCCGCATAATCGTTCAGGCTGTATGCAGAAGCGATCTCTGCTGCGCCCTTTGAAAGGAAAATCAGCAGGAAGGAAATCAGTGCCATATAAAAGGTATTAAATTTGGCAAGCCATGCAACAATAATAGCAGTAAATCCGTTTCCACCAGCTGAAGTAGTGGAAATGGTCTGGTCTCTTCCGGCTACGATCAAAAAGCCAACCAGACCGCAGATTGCACCGGAAATGATCATGGTACGGATGGTTACCCATTTTACATTGATTCCGGCATATCTTGCTGTATTCTCAGATTCTCCCACTACTGTGATCTCATAACCCTGTTTGGAATATTTCAGATAAAAGAACATTACAAACATCAGGATCACAACAATGAGAATGTTGATATTATATCTCTGGCCGAGGAACTGTGGAAACCATCCAACCTGTGTAGACATGTTCAGCTTACCAAGACTGGAAGCTTTTCCACGTAAAATGTTCGTCATACAGGCAACAATGCTGGTTGCCACATAGTTCATCATAAGAGTAAACAATGTCTCGTTTGTATTCCAGTATGCTTTAAATACTGCCGGGATAAATCCCCAAAGACCTCCGGCAATAACGCTGGTAAGGAACATTACCAGGAAAAGCACCGGGGTAGGAAGGCTGGCGCCGCATTTTACCATGACCAGTGCCGTAGCAAGACCTCCCATCAGTACCTGTCCCTCTGCACCAATGTTCCAGAAACGCATTTTAAACGCAGGGGCAAGGGCAATACCGATACAGAGCAGAGTTACCAGATCACGCATGGCCCAGGAAAAACGGATACTTGTCATAAAAGTACCGTTAAACATAACTCCATATACAGCTAATGGATTCAGTCCGGTTACGCTGTAAATGAAAACCGCATCCACGATAAGTGCCAGAATAATGGCAGCTGCGCGAACCCATACCTTATAGCCGAAGCTTGCCCGGTCACGCTTAATGATTCGGATCAAGGGTTCTTTTGTTTTTATGTCACTCATTTATTTCCCCTCCTTCCGAAGATTCGTCATAAGAAGTCCCACTTCTTCTTTGGTGGTAGTTCTGGCATCCAGTACTCCGTTCTCCTTGCCGCCGCAAAGCACCAGAATACGGTCGCACAGATCGATAAGCACATCCAGGTCCTCACCTACATATACAACTGCAACTCCCTGTTTTTTCTCTTCATCAAGAAGATTGTAAATTGTATAGGAAGTATTAATATCAAGTCCACGTACTGCATAAGCCGTCATCAGAACCGTAGGCGCTTCTGCGATCTCACGTCCTACCAGAACCTTCTGTACATTTCCGCCGGAAAGACGGGATACCGGTGTATTCAGGCTTGGTGTCACAACCTCGAGTTCTTCTTTTACCTTCTCTGCCATCTTTCTTGGGGTACGCATATCCGTGATCGGGGAAGCCCCCTTTCCATAGCTCTTCAGAAGCATATTTCCAGTCATACCCATGGAACCCACAAGTCCCATTCCAAGACGGTCCTCAGGAACAAACGCAAGATGGACTCCTGCATCACGGATCTTCTTAGGTGTCTTGCCAACCAGCTGAAGAGGCTGGTCTTCTTTTCCCTTTTCGTAAAATTCGATGCTGCTGCCCTCTGCTGTAAGCTGAAGTCCCGCAATGGCCTCCAGAAGCTCTTTTTGTCCATTTCCGGAGATTCCGGCAATTCCAAGGATCTCACCGCCATACACATCAAAGCTGATGTCGTCCAGAACCTTTACTTCCTCGCGGTTGTAAACAGTCAGATGGGAAATGGAAAGACGTTTCACCGGATTTACCGGAGTTGAACGTGCAATATTCAGCTCTACCTTCTTGCCTACCATCATCTCGGTAAGGGAATTTTCAGTGGCATCGCAGGTGTCTACAGTGTCTACATATTCCCCTTTCCGAAGGATCGCAACACGGTCTGAAATCTCCAGAACCTCGTGGAGCTTATGAGTAATGATGATCACGGATTTGTTATCTGCCTTCATATTACGGATAACTTCAAAAAGGCGGGCCGTCTCCTGTGGTGTCAGTACTGCGGTAGGCTCATCCAGGATCAGGATATTGGCGCCTCTGTAAAGAACCTTTACAATTTCCAGAGTCTGCTTCTGGGACACGCTCATCTCATATACCTTCTGGTTCAGATCCAGGTCAAAATGATATTTGTCACAGATGGCCTGTGCTTTCTTCCGTACCTCTTTCAGGTCAAATTTCTGCTTCTTGTCAAGACCAAGGGCAATGTTCTCAGTAGCGCTGAATACATCGATCAGCTTAAAGTGCTGATGGATCATACCGATTCCCAGGTCATAGGCATCTTTCGGAGAGCGGATCTCGACCTTTTTCCCATCTACCATGATCTCTCCTGAATCCGGAAAATAGATACCAGAGATCATGTTCATAAGAGTGGTCTTACCACTTCCGTTTTCTCCCAGAAGGGAGAGAATTTCACCTTTTTTCACATTAAGGTTTACATTTTTGTTGGCAACAACTTTTCCAAATGTTTTGGTTACGTTTTTCAGCTGAATCGCATATTCCAAAGTGTTGTGCCTCCCTTCCCGTTTTATTCGTGGATATTTCTTTCTTATTATAGCTATAATCATAGGAAAAGGGAAGCTTTTTTACAGCTCCCCTTTTGGATTTCATGTAATTCTGTATTACGGTTTCTCATCTGACCGATAACACATTTACAGTCTAAACTTATTCAACAGCGTCAGCATCCTCTGTGATTCCATCAATACGAAGTGTGAAATATGGAGCACTTCTGAATGTGGACTCTGCGAAATGTCCATCCTCGATTGCCTCAACAGTCTCACCCTGATATACAACAGTTGCAGGGTCTGTTGTGTAATCCATGAAGGAAAGGTCAACTGGTGCTGAAGTAACTTCCTCACCACCTACAGTAAATGTAGAGGTATCAAATACCTGAAGAGAACCATCTTTTAATTTGCTCTCAACGTCAGCAACGTAGTCTGCTGTTCCTTCTGCACAGGACTCACCAAGCTCTGTGATACCTACCGCATCATCGTTATATCCTGCGGACCAGTCCTGCTCAAGATCACCGCCGCCCATTACAGTAGCGATGGCATGTTTGTAATATACAGCCCAGTTATTAGTTGCGGAGGTAAGTGCTGCTGTAGGAGCAGTCTCAAGCATATCAATGTTATAACCTACAGAGTAGCAGATCTTGCCATCATCGTGAAGTTTCTGTGTAGCTGCAGGAGCACCTGTGGAGTCTGCATGCTGTCCGATGATCACACAGCCGTTAGCGATCAGAGCCTCAGCTGCTGCACCCTCTTTGTCAATATCAAACCAGGAGTTTGTGTACTTAACTTCCATTACTGTGTTCGGAACCACGCTCTTAACACCAAGGTAGAATGCGGTATAACCGGAAACAACCTCTGCGTAGCTGAATGCTCCAACATAACCAATCTTAACATTGCCGTCTGCATCAAAGCTGTCTGGCTGTGTATCTGCTGTAAGAGTACCATCATCCATGATCTCTTTCAGCTTCAGACCAGCTACAACACCGGATACATAACGGGATTCATAAATGTTTGTGAATGCATTCTTGAAATTCTCGCATCCGCTGATTGCTGCGAAATCGCCTGTCATGGAAACAAATGTGACGTCCGGGTATTCCTGTGCAACCTGTACCAGATATGTCTGATGACCATAGCTGTTACCGATTACCAGAGAACATCCCTGACCTACAAGGTCGATTGCTGCATCATAGCAGCTGGAATCTTCCGGAACTTTGTATTTCCAGATGATCTGGCTGTCGTCAAGACCCAGCTCGGAAGCTGCTTCTTTCACACCGGCAATATGAGCTGCAGAATATCCTTCTGTCTCATCGCCTACAAGAATAACACCCATCTTGAAATTTGGATCAACTTCTACGCTGTCCCCGTCAGCGGCATAAACAACAGAAGCAAAGGCAGTCATTGCGAGTACCATCACTGCTGCAAGAAGAAGGCTGACAACTTTTTTACACATTTTTTTCATTTTACTTCCTCCTTGATATTGGTATTTTGCCTGAGACCTCCTGCACTTTCCGGCAACATATGACTTCCGGTGTATAGATACCGGCTGGCATACATTACATATGTAGGAAAATCTTAAACGTTAGGCTCATTGTATTTTTTTTCTAATTGAATGTCAACCTTTTACCTATAATTCAAAAAATCTTTTTGAACAAATTATAAACTTTTTGAAAATTTATTCACAATCTTCCAGACAAATGGATAATTTTGATAATAAAAATTCTTACAGCCTTACGTGATCATTTTTCTTATTTGCTATACGGAATGCACGCGGAGTTATATTGTACCGTTCCTTGAATACCCTGTGAAAATAACTGTTGTTCTCATATCCTACTGCTGCAATAATATCGCTGATTGGCAGGTCTGTATCACACATCAGTTCTACCGCTTTACTGAGACGTTTCCGCTGAAGCAGCTCTTTAAAATTAAAGCCAGTAGTCTTCTTGATCATTTTGCTGAGCACATGCATGGGAAGATGAAGCATGTCACACAGCTCTGTAAGAGTAGCTGTCTTGTATTTCTGCTCAATGTAATCCAGAGTGGTCATGGAAATCATATTCTCATACTGATTAGGCAGGCGCATTTCCACATACTGGACAGAATCCAGCAGATAGAGAAAGATCAGTCCCATGGTAGTCTGGTTGATCCGGTTCTGGTTGCCACGCCCTGTTACCAGCGAGTAGATCATATTTTCCAGAAGATTCTGGATCTGAAGCACCTCGGATACCTTAAAATACAGATATTCCCCCTGTTGATTATCGCGCCGCAGCACATTTACCAGAAAATCCGCCAGCACATTATTATTTCCTGCCATGGAATAGGCTACATCAAAAAACTCCGGAAGGACCATAAAATTAATGGCAATATCATTTTTGCCTGCTGCCAGGATCTCATGATGGGTAAACTGATTCAGAAAAAGCAGTTCTCCTTTCCTTACCACTACCTGCTTGCCATCTATAATATTGGTAAGGGATCCTTCACAGACATACAACACCTCTACATAATTGTGCCGGTGAAGTGGGAAATGGACGAAACGTGTATGTGTACGAACTGCGATCAGTTTTCCCTCTTCCAGCATCTTCCTGCTGTCAACAGTAAAATCACTTCCTGACGTGTAAAGATCTTTATCAACCTCTGCCTCCCCATTTAAAATCCGCTTCTCTTCCTCTGTAATTTCACGAAGCTGTTCCAAAAGCTCTTTTTGCACAAAGCACCTCCTGAAATTTCGTCTTATCTAAAATGTATCATACACCATTTTCTCCTGGTTTTGTATTATGTTTTTGAACTTTTGCCTCTGATATCAATTATATGAAAAGAAGGATGCTGCAAAATCACATGCAGCACCCTTCCAATTTTATTTTTTCTTTTTGATCACTGCCAGTCCGTAGACCTTAAGCGTTTCTTTTGGATCACCAAAGATCCAGGTGATATCTCCTTCTGGCGCAGGAATTTTCACTGCTTCTGTTCCAAAGTTCTGATAAATATAATACTTGTCAGTTTCACTTTCTCTTACCGTGATTTCCAGATCATCCGGGATCTGTTCTGTGATTTCAAAAACGATATCACTTTCTTTTACGATTCTTCCAAGGAAATCTGCGTAAAAATCTTTCTCAGCGGTGGCAGCCACATACCATGCCTTTCCTTTTCCATATTCATGGTAAGTAACACATGGATAACCCTGGTAAAAGTCACTTCCATAACTCATTACCGGGATTGCTCCCTGAAGCCTGGCCAGTTCACACAGGTATTTGCAGGTATATGTCTGATCCAGGCCAAGTCTGTTTCCTTCCACCGGAACCATCTGGTTCTCCTCCCAGTCATAAAGGCCATCAATTTCCGTGCTTCTGATTCCCAGAACCTCCATAAGCCCGTGAGGTGTCCCGCCGAGATAACAGCGGTCCGTATCATCTGCGATTCCAGACCAGCAGCTGGTTATCAAAATACCACCCTCTTTTACAAACTGGCTTACTTTTTCGGCAAATCCTTCTTTAAACATATAAACCATAGGCAGTGCCAGGATTTTATAGGCCTCCAGGCTGCAGGTCATGTCAATCAGATCCACATTCAGCCCCTGTCTGCGGAAGCCTCGGTAGTAATTTAACATGGTCTCAAGATAATGAAGCCCTTTGTTTCTGGGCCCCTGACTGTCTTCCATTGCCCACTGGCTGTCCCAGTCATAAATCATTGCCACCTGGCTTTTTACGATTGTGCCTGTAAGCTCTTTCAGTTGTTTCAGGCTTTTTCCCACCTCTGACACTTCTTTAAATACTCTGGTGTTATTACCACCATAATGGTCGATCACTGCCCCGTGGAATTTCTCTGAAGCGCCACGGCTCTGGCGGATCTGGAAATAAAGTGCCCCGTCACAGCCATGGGCGATTGCCTGCATGGACTGGGCAAACAACATTCCCGGCTTTTTCAGTTTGCTTACCCCCTGCCAGTTGGTAGAAGTCGGACAGGACTCCATCTGTAAAAATGGTTTTCCTCTTTTCAGGGAACGGGTCAGATCATGACACATACCATTGTCATAAGCGGTATCGATCAACGCCTCTTTGTGCCAGGTAGGATACGTATCCCAGGAAACTACATCAATTTCTTTTGCAAGCTTAAAGTAATCCAGACCACCAAAATAGTGCATCAGATTGGCAGTTGTGGGAAGCTGGCTTCCTCCCTCTCTCACTGCCGTAATCTCATGGCGAAGAAAATCTGCAGTCTGATGTGTGACAAATCTTTTCCAGTCCAGGTTCAGGGCATGCAGCTGTGTCTCCCCACGCGTAGACGGGCTTTCAATCTGTTCAAAGCTCTGGTAGGTGTGACTCCAGAAAGTTGTGCACCAGCGATCGTTAAGATTTTCAATAGTTCCATACTTTTCCTTCAGCCATTTCCGGAATGCCTCCTGACACAGCGGACAATGACATTCTCCACCATATTCATTGGAAATATGCCACAGGATCACACCGGGATGGACTGCTACCTCCTGTGCCAGCTTTTTGTTAATGATATGAACCTTTTCACGATAAACAGGGGATGTATAACAATGGTTATGACGAAATCCAAATAGATTTCTGTGCCGTGTCTCATCCACCCTCAAAACTTCCGGATATTTCTGTGCCATCCAGATCGGTCTGGCTCCCGACGGAGTCGCCAGAATTGTAGAAATTCCATTTTTATACAGCCTGTCAATGATCTCCTTAAGCCATTCAAAATGAAACACACCTTCCTCTGGTTCCAGCGTAGACCAGGAAAAAATTCCCAGACTGACCACATTACAGCCAGATTCTTTCAGCATTTCCACATCTTTCTCCAGAATATCCGGTCTTTTCAACCATTGTTCCGGATTATAATCACCGCCATGAAGCAGCTTATCTGTCTTAAATTCCATATTGTTTCTCCTCATATTCCTCTTCAAACCAGCTCTAGAAATTCAGTACCTGCACCACGATAAACAGCACCAGCAGACTGACCGGATAAACAGCATAATATACATATTTATTAATACGGTCTTTTCTTTCCCCGTTGTAACACCATAATTCATAAAAAGCCAATGGTCCCGTCACATACATCAGACTGACCAGGCCTCCCAGAATCGTTTTCATCACATTTCTGGTATAAAGCAGGTAAAATATCGCGGTCAGAAGTACCATGCACAAACCATATTCTGACCGTAAGATATTGGTCCACAACACTGCTGCCAGAATTTCCAGAAGCTTCACAAGCCCTCCAGCGGCACCCTTTATATTCTCTGTCAGTTCCAGACATTTCAGCAATATCAGACAGATACTCATGGTAAACAATCCGTTTTGTGCGGAAAAATCCAAAACTTTACCACTCATGGCCAGATCATAGGGAATCTCACTAAAAAAAGCAGTGAACAGCATTGTGATAAGATATTTTTTGTAATCAGAAGTATTCCGGATTCCTTCAACCAGCAGAAAAGCAAATATGGGAAGTGCCATTCCACCCACCAGCTGGAATACCGAACCAAGTCCTGCAAGAGTCATAAGACGGGAATCCTGGGCCATTGCCTGGTTCAGACTCTCCTGGGTATAGGTATCCAGATGAATCATTCCTTTTTCAATTACAACAATCCCTATTGTCCGGATCAGCATGCAGACACAGGCAAACATTTTCAGGCCATCTGCCGTAATGTCCGGAGTTTTCCAGACAACGCCCCTTTTTCCCATCATAAAGCATCAACCTTTTACAGCACCACCTGTAATTCCTTCCACATAAAATTTCTGCATGATCATAAACAAAATTGATATCGGAACAGATACCAGCACACCACCAGCACAGAACTGGGTGAAATAATTGTTGATCAGACTCTTATCCAGCATCTTGTAAAGTCCGATGGCAACTGTGTATTTCGAAGAAATACCTGCATTCAGGATCATCTTCGCATATACGAAGTCCATCCATGGAACCAGAAAGCTGCTGATTACCGTATATACAACGATTGGACGGCTCATTGGAAGTACCATCTGGAAAAAGATTCTCGCCTCACTGCAGCCATCAATACGGGCAGCCTCGCAAAGTGCTCTTGGCACTGTATCAAAGAATCCTTTTGCGATCAGATAGCCAAGTCCTGATGAAGCAGAATAAACCATAATAAGACCAGCATAGCTGTTTGTCAGGTTAAAAGATTTCAAAGTGAAATATACTGCGATCATAGAAAGCATACCTGGAAACAGATTCAGGATAACTGCCATGTTCATAAGTGGTTTTCTCATCTTAAACCGCATAACAGAAGTGGCATATGCTACCATAAGTACGAACATAGTAGATATAGCACAGGTAAAGCATGCGATGATAAAGGTATTCAGAAACCACTGTGGGAACTGTGCCACGGAATCCGGATGGAACAGCTTCTGGTACGCTGTAAGGCTCCATTTCGCTGGAAAGAACGTACTTGTGTTCATTCCCGGATAGGAACTGAAGGAAGTACATAAAAGCCAGATAATCGGTATCAGCCAGATAAATGCCAGTACTGCGATCAAAAGATTATGCAGTACGATTGAAGAAGTTCTGCTGTCTTTCATCTTTTTCATTATTGATATGTTCCCTCCTTATCGCCTTTGATCATTCTGTTAAATGCAAACAGGGTAAATGCTGCACAGATAATAAATACAATGATACCAATGGCAGATGCCATTTTGTAGTTGTAATAATCCTGTGTCAGACGGAACAGCCACGTTACAAGAAGGTCAACTTCCTTTGCCTGGGAATTGGCCATTGCCTGATTTGTCGTGGTATATACATCCTGTGTCAGAAGATAGATTACATTAAAGTTGTTGATATTTTTTACAAAATCTGTTACAAGTGCCGGACCTGTTACGAAAAGCAGATAAGGCATTGTAATCTTACGGAAGATCTGGAAATTGGTAGCTCCATCCACTCTTGCACTTTCCAGCTGATCCGAAGGAAGATTCATCAGGACTCCGGTAGCGATCAGCATCTGATAAGGAACACCGATCCAGATATTGATAAGAATGATCATCACATGTGCCCAGCCCGGCGCAGAAAGGAACGGAATGTAGCTTGTGGATACAAGGCCGATGCTCCGTAAGAATCCTGTAAGACCGATATTGCTGCAGATCGTATTTACGATACCTCCATTTGAGAAGAAGTTTCTTACCAGCAGAAGGGATACGAACTGGGGAACTGCAATAGTTACAATAAATAAAGTTCTCCACATTTTCGGCAGTCTTGTTTTCTTATTGTTCAAAAGCAGGGAAAGCAGAATACCGCCAATATATGTAGTAAAGGTTGCAAAAAATGCCCATACAAGAGTCCAGCCAAGAACTCTTACAAACGCATATCCAAAGGTAGACGTAAGTCCGCCGCCTCCAAACAGGCTTACAAAGTTATTAAATCCTACCCAGGAAAATAATTCCGTAGGCGGCATATGCTGCTGGTCATAATTGGTAAATGCTACAAAGATCAGCAGAAGAATCGGAATCAGTGTAAAAACTACAACGCCAAGAACAGGAAGTGTAAGTAATGTAATATGAAATTTCTCTTCTGTAAGGGATCTCAGATCTTCCTTAAAGGTATTGATATGCTTCCCGGCCTCTTCCAATTTCTGAAGCTCATATACATTTACCACATTTTTGATCCATACTATCACTGCTGCAAACCATACGACGAAGCTGAACAGGGAAAACAAAAGAATGGTAAAGGAATTATCATAATCATTAAATTCACTTTTCATGGTCTTCATATTGAAGACTTTTTCCATTTTTATGGTTCCAAGGCTTCCGAATTTTGGTACATACTGCATGGCAAATTTAACGGTAAACAGAATAACTGCAATCTCAAGCAACGTCATGAGAACTGCTTTCACATACTGTTTCCGCTTCACATAGCCTGCACCCATCCAGACCAGTGACAGCTTGACAAAGGCATCGCCCTTTGCCACAGCAGTTCCAAAATCAGCAAAAAAAGCACCAATTGCTTTAAAAAATCCACCAATTACTGCTGCAGTCGTCTTTTCCTGTGCTGCCATATCTCTCCTCCTCATTTACGGCAATACCACCAAACGGTGGTAAATCCATTTAGTTTTGAAACGGCTCACATGCAGTATGCATATGAGCCGTCCGGTTTATTTCCTTTTAATCAGCTTTTATTCTGATTTATTCTAATGGTGCAGATACTCCATCAACCAGGTTGTCCAGTGCTTCCTGGATAGCTGCATCATCATCAACAGATAAGGTTCCCTGTGCGATCAGTTCGCCAAATGTCTGGGCTGGATCCCAGTATTTTCCGCCGACCTTCTGTGCCTGTGCAAATTCAGCCTGCTGTGCAAGTGCTCCAAGAGCTACATTCTCTTTTACAGAATCGGAAGCAGCTACGTTCTTATTGGAAGGACCGCTTTCTCTCTGATCAAAGAATGCCTGCTGGGATTCTTCATTTGTAAGATACTCAGCCAGAAGAACTGCCCATCCGGAGTTCTCAGAATATCCGTTTACACCGATAAATTTATAACCAGCTACAGAGCCCTGCTGAACCTGTGCATCACCAACAGTAAAGGTTGGAAGCTTGGTTGCTGCATATCCATCGCCGTAAACTTCCTGTGCGGTAGCGCCATCCCATGTACCAGATACGCATGCTACCAGATTTCCGGAAGCCAGCTGGTTGGAAATATCACCATCTGCGATTGCCATAAATGCCGGATTTCCAGTGATCTCAAGCATTCCCTTTACAACATCAACGCCTGTATAGCCGTCTGCGCTTGTTCCATTCCAATCTATGGAAGTAGTTCCGTCATCATTCAGTCCTGTAGTAAATCCTGCCCCGTAGAAGAAGGAAGCATTGTACCATCCGGATGCAAGAGTCATGCCGACTTTCTTGCCAGCCTTGTCAGCTGCTGCAAGAAGGCTGTCCCAGCTTGCTACGTCTTCCTCAGTAAGTACGGATGAATCATAGTAAAGGAAATATCCGTTATCAGCTGCTCTTGGGAATGCATAAAGGCTTCCGTCTAAGGACGCTGCCTCAACAGAACCATCCACATTTGCTGCTTTTACATCGTCCAGTGTCTTGCCTGCAAGCTGAAGAGCATCTGCATAATCATCAAGCTTCAGAAGTGCGCCAGCTTTAACAAGGTCTGCAAGCTGATCATCTGCAAATGAGAATACATCAGCTGCTGCTTCAACGTCTGTAAGAACGGTATCCTTCGCAGTGGATTCGGATTCAACACCAATCTGGATGTCAAATGTCTGATCCGGATAAGCTTCCTGGAATTTGTCTGTCAGCTCTTTTAATAAGTTCTGATCCTCTTCTGCACCCCATACAGTTAACTTAATTGTTTCGTCTGCTTCAGCATTTACGCATACTGTGCAGGATGCTGCCATAGCTACTGCTAATGCCGGTGCGATTACTTTCTTCACTACTTTTTTCATGATCTCTTCCTCCTGATCCTTTTTTACATGAGACTGCGCTTTCATTGGTCATTGCGCAACCGTTTGTTCATATGCTTAGTATAAGATACAGTGCCATTATTGTCAATTAGCTAATATTGTCTAATTTTCGTTCTTTTTTTATGGCATATTGCACAATTGTATTTTTGTTGATATTGCTTCTGCGCAATCGTTTGTTCTTTATTGTCAAGAGTGTGTCCACAAAAGGCTTTCTGTAAACAGAATCTCCTTTTGCATAAGAAAATCCACACCTCTCACTGCGTGGATTCTCTTAAGATCACCTGATAATTAAGGGGAACCAGATCTTCTTCCGGCTTCTCCCCAAGAAGCTTCAACAGCTTCACACAAGCCATTTTTCCAAGCCGTACGGTATCAAACCGCACGCTGGTAACAGGTGGATTATTAAATTCCAGATTAATGCTGTCGTAAAGACTGGCAACACGAATCTCCGTCGGAATGGTGATTTTCTTTTCCCGGAGGCTTCCAAGGCACATATTGCAGATCACATCATCCATGCAGATAAAACCCTCTGCTCCATATGACAATGCTTTCGTTACAGCCTCCGTTACCTTCAGCTGATTATCCGCATTCATAAATACCAGTTCATCCATAAAAGGTACCCCAAACTTTTTGTGGGCCTGTATAAAGCCCTGATATCTGCTTTTGGTAACACTATAAGCCTCATTTCCACCAAGAAGTGCCAGCTTTTTCATTCCCTTCATAAGAAGAACTCCTGTGATCTCTATGCTGGCTTCCTGATTCTGATTATCCACAGATGGAATTTCCCCATCTTTGCAGGGACCAATCACAACAAATGGTACATTACAGCTTTTCAGATATTTCTGTACCTTCGAATTTTCCCTGGTACGGCTCAGGATAATACCGTCTACTTTTTTGTTATATTCCAGACGTCTGACCTGTGACAAATCATGATCATCAACCATGGAAATAAGGATATCATAATCACATCTGGAAGCTACTTCACAGATTCCATTCATGCAATCCTTAAAAAACGGAAATTCCGTAGCAATATAGTCCTTTGGCAAAAGCAGCGCCAGATTATATGTTTTCCGCTTAGCAAGCCCCTTGGCCATTACGTTTGGCCGGTAATCATGCTCCTGGATAAAAGCAAGAACCCTCTCCCTGGTGGCCTGTCCGATCCTTCCCTTCCCGGAAATGGCTCTGGAAACCGTAGTTTTACTGACTCCTAATTCTCTGGCAATGTCGTCAATGGTATATATTTTCTTTTCCTCTTCCATAAAAATCCCCCATTTACGCAACCGTTTGTCCACTTTATTTCTATTAGGATAACAAATTCGTTCTATGATTGCAAGTACCTGATTTTTCTGTTATTCTTTTATTGTATGATGCCAGGATCAAAAAGCTGTTCGTGCTTGCATGATAAAGCATTTGACCTTGGAACCTGCCAAACATAAGGAAGTAGCGATTTACGCTGTAAAGTAAGAAAGGATCCTTTTTATGTCAAAAACACAGATTTTATTATACAACTTTAATGAAGAAGACCGTCTTCGTCCTATCCGGAGATATTTAAGCAGGCACCACATTCAGATCCGCATAGTCCAGTCCTCTGAATACCTGGAAAGCCTTGGGTTTCTATTTGAGCTTCCTGGCTTTTCCAAAAATCCGGTATTTAATCTTGGACAGAATTTCCAAGAAGAAATGATGGTATTAAAGGATTTTACCAACGAACAGCTGGATGAATTTCTGGCGTTCTTCAGGGAAAATCATCTTTCTCCTGTAAATCTGAAAGCAATGCTTACACCAGTGACGATACACTGGAACTCTATGAAGCTGCACGAAGAGCTTATGAAGGAACATGCGGTAATGCATTCCCACTAATAATCCCCAAATAAGTCAGCCATCAAAAAAGACCCTGCACACGGCAGGGCCTTTTCTTTACCATTTAATCTTATTTCAGACTGTCTGATTAGTACAGTTTAGCCATCTCTTCGATGTTGTCTGGGTTGAACTCAAGTGGAGCACCAAGAACAACTTCTGTACCGCCATCATCAGCTGTTGTGATTGTGTAGTCACCAAGGTCACCAGCTGTGAAGGTTTCGTCAACAGCACCTGTGATGTCGCCATTGATCAGAGCGATTGTTGTCAGAGCGGAAAGTTTTCCAAGGCCCTGCATATCCCACAGATAGAAGTATGGGCAGGAATGCTCATCATCAGCACCTGTGTACTCAAGCATCTCAGATGGAAGTCCAAGACCTGTCAGTTTGCAAGCAGATCCGTTGTCCTGAAGGTATTTAGCAGCTGCAGCGATACCAACTGTTGTAGGTGCGCAGATAACTTTCAGATCTGGATATTTCTCAAGAAGAGCTGCTGTCTGATCTGTAGATTTCTGTGGCTCGTCATCGCCATATGCAACTTCAACAAGCTCAAGGCTTGAATATTTGTCATCACTTTCCATGATGTTCTTCATAGCATCGATCCATGCGTTCTGGTTTGCAGCCTGGGATGTAGCAGAAAGGATTGCGAACTGTCCTTCGCCACCAGCGATATCAAGAACAGCGTCCAGAAGAGCCTGTCCTACAGCAACTGTACCAGCCTGGTTGATGAAGATCTGACGGCTGTCTGGGTTTGTAGCAGAGTCGAAGCAGGAGATCTTGATTCCTTCGTCCATTGCTTCCTGTAATTTAGCCTGAAGAGCGTTAACGTCGTTTGCGGAGATACAGATTGCATCATAATCCTGGGAAATCAGGTTATCAAGAACCTTGATCTGTGCATCTGCTGTAGCTGCCTCTGGATATACAGTATCAACTGTAGCACCCTCTGCCTCAGCTGTCTCTACGAAAGAAGAAGCTGCGATTTCGAAGAATGCGTTACCTGCTGATTTACCAACCAGTGCGATTTTCTTTCCGTCAGCTGAGCCAGCCATAGCCGGAACTGCGGATCCGAGGATCATTGCTCCACAAAGAACTGCGCTTACGATTTTTTTGTTCATGTTTTTTTCCTCCCATGGAATAATATAGTTTTTATTTGCAACCGCCCCGCCTTCTACGGGGCAGTTTACAAGCTTATAAAATAGGTATGAGTTAGTTGTTAAGGAATTTTTTATTTTACTGTTTTTGCTTTTTTCTGTACTTCTTTGATGATATTTGGAAGTGCAACTGCACCGATCAGAAGTACACCGATGATCAGCAGGATAACCTGCGGATGGATGTTTCTCTGTCCAAGACCAACACGAAGGCAGACGATGATAAATGCGGAGATCAGACCACCTGCGATATTTCCTTTACCACCTGTGGAGGAGATACCTCCGAATACTGCCATTGCGATAGCGTCCATTTCAAAACCGTTACCAGTTGTGGTGTTTGCACCGAATGATGAAGACATCAGGAACAGGGCACACAGACCGGAGATGGTTCCCATCAGAGTGTAGATGATGAAACGGATCTTCTGTACATGGATTCCGGAGTAGTAAGCTGCAAGACGGTTGGTACCGATTGCATATACTCTGCGTCCAAATGTACATTTGCCAAGGATGACTGCTGCAATGATTCCAAGGATCAGAACCAGGAACAGAATGTAAGGAACACGTCCTACTTTTCCGCCAAGTGCAGCGAAGCCTTCTGTATTTGTTACGGAAATACTTCCACCGCTTCCAAGAACGATCTCAGCGATACCTCTGAAGATGATCTGTGTTGCAAGTGTTACGATCATTGGAGGTAATTCTTCGAATTTGGTAAGAACAAGGGCATTTACAGCACCGCAGGCAGTTCCTACCAGAAGAGCTGCAAGGATTACCACGATAAATGGTGCTCCTGTATTAGCCACGATACAAGCCATTGTTGCGGAGAGACACACGATAGATCCAACGGAAATATCGATCTCGCCAAGTACCAGAATGTATGCCATCGGCAACATCAAGAAGATTTCTGCCAGATAAACAGGCATCTGACGGAGCAGGCTCTTCACATTATAGAATTCTGAAAAGCATGCACAGAAAATATTTGCTGCAATAAACAGGAGTACCAGAATGCCTTCCCAGCTGAAGATCATCTGTTTTACGGGGCTTTTCGGCACGTTGTTAATACTTCTTCCAGATTTTCCAGCCATGATTACATCTCCCTTCCCTTTAATGCATTTTTGTCAGCTGTACGCTGTAAAACAATGTTTACAACAACTACTACAAGAATGATAACACCCTTGATGGTATTCAGCCACAGCTGATCGAAGAACGGGATCAGCGGAAGTGCTTTTGCGATAGTTGCAAGGATCAGGGATCCAAGTAATGCACCAAGTACTGTACCACGTCCACCACTCATGCTTACACCACCGATAACGCAGGCTGCGATAACATCCATCTCACCGCCCTGCTGCATATCAGGCATTGCAGATGCATAAATGGAAACCTGAAGGGCTCCGCCAAGACCAGCGAGAAGACCCATGATAGTATAAACAAGAAGCTTGATGTTCTTAACATTGATACCGGAAACTTCCGCTGCACTTGGGTTACTTCCTACTGCATAGATTCTTCTTCCAAGTGTTGTCCATTTCATGAAGATGAAGAAGATTACATAGCAAAGGATGATCACCCAGATTACAAGGCTCATTCCCAGGAATTTTGTTGTTGCAAAATCTTTGAATTTACCAAGAGCTGCTGCACTTGCCCACTCACCATTGTTGGAAACAAGATATCCCATCGCACGGTAAATGTACATGAAGCCCATAGTTGCAATGATCGGAGGTACATCCGCTCTGGAGATTACAAGACCTACCAGGAAACCACATGCAGTTCCGATTAACAGTGCGATCACAAATGCCAGGAAAGTACTGGAAATGTGATCATATTTCAGAAGCATACCAATTGACATACCGGTAAGTGCCAGTGTAGACATAATGGAAATATCAATTCCACCTACCAGCATGACACACAGCATACCAAGTGACATTACCATTGTTACAGCGTTATTTTTCAGCATATCCGTCAGGGACTTAAATGTAAGGAATGACGGGCTGATGATTGTGATTACTACGAAAAGCAGAATCAGGATCACTGCAAGCAGTGCTTCACGGGAACCTGTCAGCTTTTTCATGAAAGATTTCTTTTCCATTATTTAGCTGCCCCCTTTCCTGATGTACCTTTCTCCATAGCCAGCTCAAGGATCATTTCCTGAGTTGCCTCGCCACGGCTAAGCTCACCAGTTTTACGTCCGTTGCACATAACTACGATTCTGTCAGCCATTCCGAGAATCTCAGGCATTTCAGAAGAAATCAGGATGATCGCATAACCTTTCTTTGCAAGGTCACCCATGATCGCATAAATCTCGGCCTTGGCACCGACGTCAACACCCTTGGTCGGCTCGTCCATGATAACGACCTTCATCTCCTGGCTAAGAGCCTTGGCAACTACAACCTTCTGCTGGTTTCCACCGGACAGAGAGCTTGCCGGCTGGAAAATATCCACGGCCTTGGTATCAACCTCTTCCAGAAGTCTCTTGGCAAGGTCTCTTTCTGTCTTCTCGTCATTGAAGCCTTTCTTCGCATATTTACTGATGGTCGGAAGAGTTACGTTTCTTCCAAGTCCCCAGCTCATGATCAGGCCCTCTTTCTGACGATCCTCAGGAAGAAGGATGATTCCTTTCTCCATTGCATCAGAAGGTTTCTTAATATGTACTTCCTTGCCTTCCAGATAAACCTTTCCTTCATCTGGATTCGTGATTCCACAGACGCTTTCTACAACCTCTGTACGTCCTGCACCAACCAGACCTGTAAGACCTACGATCTCGCCTGCATGTACATTGAAGGAAACATCCTTGAAATATCCGGTACGGGACAAATGCTCGATACGAAGCATCTCATCACCGATCTTAACCTCTGGTTTCGGGAACAGATCCTTGATCTCACGACCAACCATGGCTTTGATCAGGTCTGCATTTGTGATTCCGTCTACATCATAAGTACCGATGTACTGGGAGTCACGGAATACGGTAACTCTGCTTGCCAGACGGTACATATCCTCAAAACGGTGGGAAATGAAGATAATGGAAACTCCTTTTTCCCTTAACTGGTCTACGATTCTGTAAAGCTCCTCGGATTCTCTCTTTGTAAGAGAAGCAGTCGGCTCATCCAGAATAACGATTTTGGCATTTGTTGATAATGCCTTGGCGATCTCAACCATCTGCTGCTGGGCAACACTTAAGGTTCCCATTTCTGCAGTTGCATCAAAATCTGCATTTAACTGCTTCAGAAGCTTGTTGGCCTCCTCATTCATGGCTTTCCACTGGAGCATGCGATTTTTCTTGATCTCATGTCCCATGAAAATATTCTCTGCTACTGTTAAATGTGGATAGGATGTAGGGTGCTGGTAAACGGCTGCGATTCCTGCTGCCTGTGCATCCTTCGGTCCTTTGAAATCCACTTTTTCGCCAAACAGGTACATTTCGCCTTCTTCTGCTTTATGTACGCCGGTAATTACTTTAATGAAGGTAGATTTACCTGCACCGTTTTCGCCCATCAGTGCATGAACTTCACCTGGTTTCAACTGGAACTGTACATTGTTCAGTGCTTTCACGCCGGGGAAAATTTTCGTAATGCCTTTTAATTCAAGAACATATTCAGACACGGCTTTTTCTCCTCCCTTTCTTAATCTGGTTCTATTCTATCATTGGACATTTTGTTTGGAAATGGGAAAATATTTTGAAACAGGGTAAAATATTTTCCACTTTATGGGTAAAATTTTCCACAAAAGCGAAAAATTTTCACAAAGCCAGCTTCTTTTAGTCTCGTATTTTAGCAAATTTTGTGATATGATGGGGACAGTGCATTTTACAGCTACTGTGAACGGAGTAAACAGCAGCATTTTGCAACCCAAAATAATGAGGACAAAAGGTAGATTGTCCCCATCTGATCATGGAGTATATATAATTATGAAGTTATTAATCGTAGACGACGAGGAACTTACCCGCACCGGTGTAATTTCTTCTATCGACTGGCAATCCATCGGGATTGATGAAGTGCTGCAGGCCGATGACGGAGTAAACGGAATCGAAGTTGCCCGTGCACATAGGCCGGATATCGTCCTGTGTGACGTGCGTATGCCCCGCCTTGACGGAATTGCCATGCTGGAACGGCTGGAGGGAATCCTTCCTGACATCGTTCCTGTTTTTATGAGCGGCTATTCCGATAAGGAATATCTGAAAGCCGCCATCAAGCTAAAGGCTGTAAATTATATTGAGAAGCCTCTGGATCCTTCCGAAATCCGCGAGGCTATTATCGAGGCCCGGGATCTTTGCCTGGAGAAAAAGCGTACCAGACATAACGAATCCATGCATTCCCTGGAAACAGCTTCCCATCTGGCACTTTTGCTTACACAGCCATATGCCCAGGTAAAGGAGAGTATCTCACAGCTTACAGATGAGCTTGCCCTTACTCTTGGAACTACCACCACCTTTACCGCCATTGTCCTTAAGACCGATAATACCCAGGAGCTTCCACCATCTGAAGCCAATGCCATGTATCTTTCCATCCGTGATTTTCTGAAGCCTTTCCATATGGATTGTATTTTTGCGGAAAAGCATGTACAGTATATGGTTTATTTTCTGTTCGGGCCTGCTCCTGGTGCTTCTGCATGGAAAAGCATCGAGGATTTCTTCTGCAATCTTTATTCCCGCTTTGCCAGATTTTCCATTGCAGCCGGAGATACCCTTACTGGGATTTCAAAAGCCTATCAGTCCTATACTTCCGCTGTTATTCTGCTGCAGAACAGCTTCTTTTTCCCGGCCGGCACGTTCCTGTCTCCTAATAAAGAAGCTTCTTTACAGGAAAAGCTTTCAGAGCTTCCTGCCAATCCTGAGAATGAATTTCTTTCCCTTCTTACTGCTAAGAACGAGGAAAAAACCCGGGCTTTTCTGGAAACCCTTTTTCATTATTATGACCGGAACCAGAATACTCTGCCGAACCAGGCCAAGGATATGTATTATAAGCTTTTCCGTACCTTAGATGAGGCAGCCAGACAACTGAAGCTGACTCTTTCTGATAGGCAGGAGAATCTGATAGACGCACTGGAAAAAGTATTTTCATTTGACGAATTACACCAGAAGCTGCTTGCAAAAACAGAGAATTTTTTCCAGACAGCCACGAATACTGAGGAGGAAAATTCCACAATTTATCTGATCAAAGATTATATCAGCCAGAAATATATGAATGAAACCTTGTCGGTAAAAGATATCAGCGACCATGTATTTTTGTCCACCTCTTATGTCTGCACCTTTTTCAAAAATGAAACCGGGCAGACATTAAACCAGTATCTTACCGAATACAGAATGGAAAAAGCCAAGCAGTTGCTTTCCGATCCCCGGTACAAAATCGCGGATATCTCCTCCCGGGTTGGCTACAGTGATGGTAATTATTTTGGCAAAAGTTTTAAGAAGTATACAGGTTTTTCACCGTCTGAATACAGGGAAAAAATGAGCTAAAATCGTTTATAAAGATCCAAAAAACTTCCTACAAAATATAACGTAAAACGAGACTGGAAAATTTAGGATTTTTTAGAAAAAGGAGCGTGATATAATTTGCATGCATTAAAACAATGGTATCAGGATCTGAGCCTGCAGTCTAAGTTCACCCTGGTACTTCTTATGATCGTGGCAATTCCTGCTTTTGCCATTCTTTTCTTTTTCTATGGAAGAGCCTATGATATGGTGGTTTCCTATACCATCCGTCAGGAGCAGGATCGGTCTGCTGACACGGCTCCACTGATTGAAGATTCTATTCAGAAGATTCTGGATGTCAGTGAAGAGATTTCTTCCCTGGATTTTTATCAGACTCTTTTCAAAAATACCATAAACGATTCCTTCTCCAGTCTGGCGGCCTCCCCTGAGGCTGCTGCTTTTTCCGGTAAAATAAAGCAGCTGACTGCTGATACTCCTGTTACCAGCGTAAAGATTTACATGGAAGAGCCGCATGACCAGCCTTCTTCTGCTTCGTACATGAATACCTTCCTTGCTTCTGATAATCTGAAAGATACCTTTCTGCCGCTGAAGCAGGCACGTGGTACCTACTGGTATGGAATTTTCCGTGGAAGCCGTGTGGCAGATCTGTTCTGTCCTTCCTTTTATCTTGGTACCAAAGAACAGGAAGCCTATGGAAATCAGGCTTATATCACCCACGCTTCCGTTATTTACCGCAACAGCACCTACGATGCCTATATGGCGGTTTACTATTCCGGAGATGATTTTCACCAGATCTTATCGGACAGCCTGACTCTGGATGGAAGTGTTTCGTATATTATGAACGAGAGAAACAATCTGGTAGCTGCTTCCAGTGATTCCCTTGCCGGAATTTACTGGCTGGATTACGACAAGATCATGGATTCCTATATGTCTTCCAACAGTTTTGTACAACAGAACATCCTGGGCCAGAAGGTTTACGTGGGATTTTACAGAATCCGGCAGCCTGGCTGGTTTATGGTTACTGTACTTCCTTCCAATCCACTGATCACCCAAAGTAATATCCTGGTTCTCCAGTTTTTATCTATTTATGCTGCCGTTCTGGTGCTTGCATTTTTGCTTGCCAGCACTCTCTCCAAGTCGATCACAGGCAGAATTTCTTCGGTTATCAGCCAGATGCGGACCGTCCGCCATGGGCCACCTGTTCCTATGGACAGTCCAAGTGCCCACGATGAGATCGGAGATCTGATTGACACTTATAACTATATGACCCGTAAAATGAACCAGCTGATGGAAAAGCAGGCGCAGGCCGCTGAGGATCTGCGCATCGCAGAATTTAATTCCCTGCAGGCACAGATCAATCCTCATTTTCTCTACAATACCATGGATATGATCAACTGGATGGCCCAGCAGGGACGTACCTCGGAAGTCTGCAATGCGGTGCAGAATCTTTCCCGTTTCTATAAGCTTACCTTGAGCCGCAAAAAGGGAATCAGCACCATTGCCAAGGAAGAAGAACATGTTTCTATTTATGTCCATCTGCAGAATATGCGCTACCATGACAGCATTTCCTTTATTTCCGATATTCCGGACGAGTTGATGGAATACCAGATTCCCAAGCTCACCCTGCAGCCCGTTGTAGAAAATTCCGTGCTTCACGGCATTCTGGAAAAGCCATCCAAATCCGGAACCATTGTTCTTACCGGCTGGATGGAGGATGGGGATATCGTGCTTCTGATTTCTGATGATGGCGTGGGAATTGCGCCGGATAAGCTTCCTGTGATTCTTTCCGGTGAAGGAACCAGTATTTCCGGCGGAACGAATATTGCCATTTACAATACTCATCGCCGGCTCCAGGTGCTTTACGGACCAAAATATGGGCTGTCTTATTCCAGTAATATCGGAAAGGGAACAGAGGTGCAGATCCGGATTCCAGCAAAGAAAGATCCTGTAAAGGAGACGGATCGGCAGGTGTGATTTTTTATAACAAAAGAGAGAGTCCAAGGGCTCTCTCTTTTGTTGAATATGAATATGTGCACAAAACCATATAGATGGTCTTATTATTGCTGTTAGTTTTGTCTGTTTCCAGTTTCTCGTTACCTGATTTCTACTATCTGGTTACAATATCAACCGGAACATTGAAGATCTTTGCAACCTTCAGGATTGTATCAATATGTCTTCCTGTTGCAGCAGCCATGTGATGAGTCGGGCCAGCTTCGCTCCAGCGGTTTACAAACTCTCTTGCACCGCATGTGAAACGGGTTCTCATATTGGTATCACCGAAGGAAAGGATCGGTCCTTCCTCGTTAATCCCCTCAGCAACAACAAATTTGAAGCGTCCGTCAGCATCCTGTGTAATTGCAAGATAGGTAACCGGACCTGTGTATGGATAGAACTGGGTCAGATATCCGCCGCCTGTTTTACCGTGGAATACCGGTACGATCTTCATGGTAGGTTTCTTATCGGAAATATCAGCATCACCACTTCCAGAGTGACCGATGATGCAGATGTCATCATTGAAATCAATGGAGTACATCTCAGAAAGCTGGCCGGTACCGGAAATTGTCTTCAGAATACTCATTGCCATGGCAACTTTCATGTCACCCTCAACAGCACAAGCAGTACCCTGTTTGATCAGCATAGAGAATGCCGGAATCAGCATACTGTCAAGGACACCAGCCTTGCCCTGTGCAAATCCGTCATAATGGGAAGCGATCATTCCAAGATGCTCGTCTTTTACCCATTTCTCAAATGCTACAACATATTTTGCCATATCCCATACTTTTTCGATTGTTCCGCCGCCTTCGATATCAAAGGTATCCAGGATATCCTGTGCTTTTGCACGGATTGCGTCCTCGTCTGTAATATCATCAGCGATTGCCCACATCTTCTCCCAGTCGAACTGTTTGGTATAGAGGAACATTCTGTTGTACAGGTTGGTCTCATCAATGTAAAGATCCATCATACCCGGATATGGTCTTCCGATCTGTGCGATGTTTGTATCACGGAATCTTCTTCTTACCTGTGCAGCTTTACACCAGTCTTCGATCTCAGCCTGAACACCTGGATCTCCACCTTCTACAACACCTGTGATAACAGCATGTCTCTTGCCGGCTCTCTCAAGATCGGCAACTGCTTCCCCAACAGCACCGCATGCATAGCCTTCGCCAAGCCATGTAGCAATATCTGTATGATCATAATCCAGTGCTTTCAGCTTCTGGACATTTACCAGAACAACCGGAACATCAAGGTCACGGATTGCCGGAAGCATATTGTAGGATGTAGCATAGGTCAGCATCTGAAGGAAAACAAGGTCAACGTCTGCTGCACGGAATTTATCTCCTGCTACCATTGACTGTTCTTTGGTTGTTACCATTCCTCCGTCGATGATCTCAACAGTATCCGGAATTGTTTTCTTAAATGCCTCGTACTGAGCCTCAAACTCTGGCACCAGTGACGGGAACTGAGGCAGATATGCGCCTAAAGCAATAGAAAATACACCAACTTTTGCTTTTGTGTTTACTAACATTGTAGTACCTCCTGTTTTATTAAGCTATCTTAATATTAAGCTATCATTCACCTGCAATTTCATATCCTGCTCCAAACAACTGTATTCAAAAATAGTTTTTTGAACACAACACCTCAAAATGGACGTGCAGTCTTTTGAAATCACAGATAATATCTAATTAACAATCTGGTATCTTCTGGTTTCTGATCAAATCAGGCCTTATATACCTTAATTCCGAAAGACTCATGAATTGTAGTACGAGCCTCTTCAATTGAGCCGAACTCTCCGGCTTTCAGCATCTGAGCCGTAATATTTCCGATTGCAGTTGCCTCTCCTGGACCAGCGTGAACCTCTTTGCCAGTAGCCTTGGCAGTCAGCTCATTGAGATATCCTGCATTGGAGCCACCGCCCACTACATGGATACGGCTGTAGGTTCTGCCTGTCATTTCTTCCAGCTCTTTTGCTGTCTTAGCATAGCACTCAGCAAGGCTGGTGTAGATAACAGTCGCGATCTCACCTAAAGTCTCAGGAACCTTCTGTCCGGTTCTGCGGCAGTAATCTTTTACTTCCTCAGTCATATTGTCAGGGGAAAGGAAACACTCATCATTTGCATCTACTCGTGATGGGAAATCCTTTGCTTCCTCTGCCATCTGACAGATTTCTGCAAATCCGTATTTATCATCAAATTCATGACGGACAGACTGGATCATCCAAAGTCCCATAATATTCTTCAGATAACGGAATCTTCCTGCATAACCGCCCTCATTGGTAAGGTTCATCTCACAGCTCTTCTTGGAGCAGTCTGCTTTTTCTCTCTCAAGTCCCATCAGAGACCAGGTTCCGGAACTGATGTAAATGAAATCGTCGTCATTTGCAGGAACTGCAAGAACTGCTGATCCGGTATCATGTGTAGCCGGTGCTACAACTTCTACATCAAATCCAACTTCTTCTTTCACTTCATCAGTGAAATGTCCGATACTTGTACCAGGCATGATCAGTTTCTGGAACATTTTTCTCGGATATCCCAGCATATCGATCAGTTCGTAATCCCAGTCCTTTGTCTCAGGGCTTACAAGCTGGCCTGTAGTAGCTTCTGTATATTCACACGTTTTCTTACCTGTAAGCAGATAATGGAAGTAGTCCGGTACATGAAGCATTGTTTCAGCCTGCTCAAGATATTCCGGATGTTTCTTCTTTACAGCCATCAGCTGGTAAACGGTATTAAAGATTGCTTTCTGAATACCGGTACGTGCATAAAGATCTTCCAGGGAAATGGTCTTATAAACTTCCTCATCCATTCCCTCTGTTCTATGATCACGATAGCCAACTGTATTTCCCAGAACCTTGTCGTCCTTGTCCATCAGTACAAAGTCAACGCCCCAGGTATCTACGCCCATGCTTACCGGAATCTTGCCGATCTCTTTACATTTCTTAAGACCATTCTTGATTTCCTGGAAAAGTCTGTCGAATTCCCAGCAAAGCTCGCCGTCCTTCTTAACCATTCCATTTTCAAAACGATGTACCTCTTCAAGCTCCATCTTTCCATTCTCAAGATGTCCAAGGATCAGTCGTCCGCTTGAAGCACCGATATCTACTGCAAGATAATATTTCGCCATTTTTATAAAACCTCCTCAATCGTAAAATTACGCTGTATGAATTAGGTTACTGCCCACTGATTACATTTTTCAACAGAATCTCATTCTTCAATAGGTTTAAATGAGTCACTTCGTTCCCATACATCCGCCTTCATAATTGATGATATCATAGTACTATAATATCAATCAATAGATAAGACCCTTGTTTGTCAAAAAAAGTGTCCTTATTTGCAAATAAAATTTTCTGTTCTGTCCATTTTCCAGGAGTCACCCTCTTAGAATGTCTCATTAATAATAAAAATAATTTTCCTGTATTTCAATATCTTCTTTTTCACCAGAAAACCCCCGGGGCAATGCCCCAGGGGTCTGTTTTATTCACAGTTTATAAACCTGCAAACATTGGACGTTGTGTCGTCTCTTTACTTTTTAATTAGTCATAAAGGTTTGGAGCGATGTCTTCAGCGTCGATGTTTGTAGAATCATACCAGTAACCAGCTGTAGGAACATCCTCAAGCTCCTGTCCGTTAGCAGCTGCTGTCAGAGCGTAGATTGCATAATATCCCATCATCAGAGGAGACTGTGTAACTGCACCAAGGAATGTGCCATCTGTTACAGCTGCTTTAATGATAGAACCAGCGTCAAAACCAACACCGATAACGTCGCCGTTAGCTGCGTCAGAACCAAGAACGTTCAGGTTAGCGTTAGCTGCAAGAACACCCTCTGCTGAAACCTGGTTGGAACCGAAGATTGCGATACAGTTTTCCTGGGAAAGGATAGCCTGAGCCTCTGTGGAGCAAAGCTCTACAGTTGTCTGTGCCGGAACTGCAACCTGGATAACAACGTCAGCGTCAGCTTCTTCTGCGTCAGCACCTTCTGCTGCGTTTACATAGAACTCATTACCTTTAACTGCTACTGTTTTTCCATCAGCTTTAATCAGCTCGATCATCTTATTGATGAATCCTGTACCACGCTGCTGGATGTTAAGAGCTGTAGCATCCTGGTTAACCTCACCGATGATAACCTGTCCGTCAGCGTTAGCGATAACGTCTTTGATTGCCGGATACATGTTCTCAGCTGCTACAGAACCAGCCTGATTGTTGTCTGTGCAGACTTCGCAAACTACAGATCCTTCCGGAGCATCAGCGATACCTGTATCAAATGTAACAACCGGGATTCCTTTGTCAACACATGTCTGAAGAGCTTCCTGAACAGAAGATGTATCACAAGCTGCAAGTCCTAATCCAACAGGATTAGCTGCGATAGCTGTATTGATCATGTTAACCTGGTCAGCGATATCGGACTCACTGTTTGGTCCCTGTGCTGTATAGGTAACACCTAATTCTTCCGCTGCTTTGTCCATACCTTTCATAGCTGCTTCCCAGTATGTAGACTGGAAGGATTTAACCATCATTGGGAACTCATAAGCTTCGTTAGCTGTAAGTCCATCAAACTGATCTTCTGGAGCTGCCATAACAGTTGTTGCTGCTAAACCGGATACCATTGCCGCACAGAGTACTAATGCCATAACTTTCTTTGCTTTCATTTACTACTTCCTCCTTGAAATAAAATTATATATTTTTTTTATGATGATACGTCGCTACACTCTCCGACGCTTCACATCCGTTATGAAATTGTTGCTGTTTACCAGCTGTTCGGCTTATAAACAGAATTTTGCTTTTCTTCAGGCTGACTGTCTGTAAGCCAGCCTGTATGTTTCAGTTGTTAGTGTGCACTTTTTTTCTCTTTCAGGATATCAATCAATACTGCAACGATCAATACAACACCTGTGATGATCTGCTGCCAGTTTGCCTGCAGACCGACATATGGAAGACCGGTCTTTAACAGCATGATTACGAAAATACCTACCAGAGTTCCTACTACAGATCCATAACCACCGGAAGCTGCAACACCACCAACGAATACACCGCCGATCGCATCCATCTCAAGTCCGGCACCAGTACCAGGCTGTACAGTAGGAGTTACTGCTGCATATGCGATAGCTGCAAGTCCTGTAAACAGACCGCAAACTACATATACCATTACATGATAGAACTTAACATTGATTCCGGAAAGAGCTGCTGCTTCTTTGTTGGAACCAATTGCGATGGTGTAACGTCCGAATTTGGTATGATTCAGAACAAACTCCATCAGGATTACCAGAATGATCATCCACAGGAAACCGATCGGGTAACGGGAAGCACTTCTTCCAGTACCGATTGTCAGCTTAAAGATAGAATGGAACCATCCACCTGGCTGATTTAAGGTTGGCCACGGTGTAGCACTGCAAAGAGAACCAGCACCACGGGTAATCATACAGGTACAAAGGGTTGCAAGGAATGGCGGCAGGTTCATGATACCGATAAGAACACCGTTCAACGCGCCGATTGCAATTCCAAGCACTACACAGATCAGCATTGCAACTACTACCGGAATATTATTATTTCTGATAAGAGTTCCACCGATCAGTGCATAACATACCATACCAGTTCCGATTGACAGGTCTACACCGGCTGTGATAAGTGGGAATGTAACACCAATTGCCATCAGAAGATCATAGTATGAGAAATCCAGCATACTCAGGATTGTTGTGTACTGTCTGAATTCCTTACTCATAAAGGAAAATATAGCAGACAGTGCAATGATAACCAGCAAAACAATAAATCTCTGATCACTTAAAATACTTTTTTTCTTCTTAGTCATGACGTCCTCCTTAATCGATATTCCGTGTAGCCTTATCCATGATGTGTTCCTGTGTTGCTTCGGAAATATCAATATCTCCTGTCACTTTACCTTCGCACATGATGATGATACGGTCACTCATTCGGAGAATTTCTGTCATCTCAGAAGAAATCATGATGATTGATTTTCCTTCTGCTGCAAGTTTACTCATTAATTTGTAGATCTCATTCTTCGCACCAACGTCGATACCTCTTGTTGGCTCATCGAAGATCAGGATCTCACTGTCACGGGTAAGCCATTTTGCAATAACTACCTTCTGCTGGTTACCACCGGAAAGGTTTACTACCAGCTGGTCTGTGGAAGGAGTCTTGGTTGCAAGCTCTTTGACATACTTTTCAGTAATTTTTTTCTCTTTGGCTTTGTTGATGAACAAGCCGTTGCAATATTCTTCCATTGTAGCCAGTGTCGTATTCTCTGTTACAGATTTCTGAACAACAACACCATATCTTCTTCTGTCCTCTGACAGATAACCGATACCATATTTAACAGCATCCTGAGGGCTATTGATAGTTACTTCGTGAAGTTGTCCATCTTTACCCATAATGGAAATCTTACCACTCTGTTTCGGGTCTGCACCAAACAGTGCTCTGGCTGTCTCAGTACGTCCAGCACCCATAAGTCCGGAGAAACCAAGAATTTCACCTTTTCGCAATTCAAAACTTACATCCTGAACCATCTTACCAGCATTCAGATGTTCTACCTTAAGAACTACCGGTGCATCTGGTGCAACCATGCTGTGTTCCTTCGGATCCTCGTAAATAACACGACCAACCATCATGTTGATAATGTCTTCTTTTGTACTTTCTGCTGTGATCAGTGTACCTACATAACCACCATCTCGCATGACAGTTACACGATCTGTGATGACCTTAATCTCATCCATACGGTGTGAGATATATACAATACCAAGATTCTTCTTACGAAGGTCTTTGATGATTTCAAATAAATCCGCAATCTCCTTCTCAGTAAGAGCTGCTGACGGCTCATCAAAAATGATCACCTCAGCTTTGTGGGAAATAGCCTTTGCAATCTCACACATCTGCTGCTTACCAACAGTAAGATTACTCATTTTTTCTCTCGGATCGATCTCAATATTCAGATCCTGAAATAATTTCTTGGAATCTTCGATCATCTTCTTGTCGTCTACACGGATTCCCTTCTTCGGTTCACGTCCGATAAAGATGTTCTGTGCAACAGTCAGATCTCCGATCATATTTAATTCCTGATGTACGATTACCACTCCGGCATCCTGAGCTTCACGGGTATTGTGAAATTCTGTCTCTTTGCCTTTATATGTAATTGTTCCGGAATCCTTCTGGTAAATACCGGTAAGCACCTTCATCAGTGTGGACTTTCCGGCTCCGTTCTCTCCCATAAGTGCATGTACTTCACCGCGTTTCACTTCGAAATTAACATGATCCAGGGCATGAACTCCAGGAAAGGACTTATCAATATCCTTCATAGTTAAAATAACTTCACCCATTGTCGAATCCTCCCTTATGATCAGTTCTTTCTGCGTCTTGCAGAAACGTCAGCGTAAACTGCTACAATAACAATGATACCTGTAATAATCATCTGCTGTCCTTTACCAAGACCAAATGCCATGATTCCCTGCTGAAGAAGAGAGATGATAAATACACCGATTACAGTACCGCCGATGGAAGCAAGTCCACCAACCATGGATGTACCACCCATTACACAGCCTGCAATTGCTTCGTTGTTATACTGATCGCCATATCCTGGCTGAACGGTTGTATAAGTAGCTACAAAGAACAGCGCTCCAATTCCTACCAGAAATCCACAGATCACATATGCAAGCATTCTCCATTTTCTGGTATTGACACCGGAAAGACGAACTGCCTCGCTGTTAGATCCAAGACAAAGGATATAACGTCCTGGCTTTGTATTGTAAAGAACAATACCGCAAACCACTGCCATTGCCAGGAAGATCACAAGACCTACCGGGAATCCGTTATAAGAAGCAATGTTACGGAACCATCCATTTACAGGATCTGTACTCTGTGGCCAGCTGACTGACTGTGTCTTAGTAAATACAGATGCAATACCTTTTGCAATGTTCATGGATGCCATGGAAACAATGAACGATGGAACTGACATGTAAGAAACCAGCCATCCATTGAATACACCAAATGCAAGACCGATAAGTACGCACAGTACCATGGCAGCTGCACAAGGAACTCCATAAGAAGTCATGCAGTAACCGGAAACCAGTGCACAACAGAACATAACCGGTCCGATGGAGAAATCAATTCCTCCTGTAGCAATTACAAATGTTACTCCAAGTGACAAAAAGCCCAGGAAGTATACATAGTTCAAAGTAGATTTGATACTGTCGCCAACTGGGAATTTACTTCCGAGCACTACCTTAAAAACTACGAACATGAGAACCAGAATACAGACAAGCAGGATTCTGTTCAGGCCGAGCTTTTTCACAATTGGATTTTGTTTTAACTTTTCCAACTTTTCACCCTCCTTAATTTTTTATTACTGTCCAGGATTCCTAATAAATCAGTTTCTCACCTTGCCTTGGACAATAACTTTTGCACTCTCTGCGTTTTCTATATAATACCTTGAATCCTGCACAATTGTAATAGAATATTTTCCAGAAAAAGGTTAAATATTTACTGTATGGTCATAAATTTTTAACTATTTCTGGAAAATATGTACAAACACCTTATTTCACTCTATTAATCTTTACTTCACTATGTATTGCTCTTTGCTTTTATGTATTAGAATGTGTTTGAAAAATCATTCCTGCAAACTGCACGCCCCACTTTGCGGTATATTTCGCCTGAATTCGGTTGTCGTATCTCGTTTACTTCAATGTATTAAACGGAAAGATCAGTTTCTCAATCTCACTGGAATACATATTATCCGGAGTTACCAGCTGACAGCCTGAGTTTACATTTTCATCATATGGTTTTCCCCAGAGCATACGCACGGTCTCCGTTACTCCAAGATACCCCATTTTAAAGGCTTTCTGTACAACAATTCCCTTAAACACTCCTTTTTCCATAAGCTGTACCGCCTCCTGGGAACTGTCCACCCCTACTACCTGGATTTTTCCTTCCATATTGTGCTTCTGGACGGCACGTGCTGCACCAACAGAAGAATACTCATTCATACCTGCGATCATTTCCAGATCCGGATATTTTTCCATAAGCTCCTCTGTGAGCTGGGAAGCTTTGTCAAATTGTGAATTACAGTATACAACATCTACCACATTTTTATTATAATCACCAAGTCCTTCCCGAAAGCCCTGCTCTCTTTCGATTGCAGTAGACACTCCTTTGACATGGCTTACAATGGCGATCTTCGAATTCTCATTTAACAGAGTCCGTGCATATTCTCCCAGCTGCTTGCCAGCCTCCAGGTTATCTGTAGCAACAGTCATATCCTGAATGTTATTCTCTGTATAGGAATCTATAAAGGTAATCTTGATTCCATTTTCCTTCGCTTTCTGCAGAAGCTCATCTGAAGCGTCGAAGCTTGAAGGGGAAAATAAAATCGCATCCGGATTCTTCTCAATCGCTTCTGCCAGAAGTTCGTTCTGTACCGCTACATCCTGTTCCCGTTCCGGTGCCAGCACTTCCAGAGATGCCCCGCATTCCTGGGCAGCCATTCTCGTGCCGGATATCAAAGATGTCCAGAAATCATTAGTGCCATCTTCTGTTTTGGGGATATAGATCAGAGACCATTTTTTATTGTAATTTTTCTGGCGTACATGAAGAATTCCTGCTGAAACCAGACATACCGCCAGCGCTATACCAACCAGCATCAGCCATTGTTTACGCTTTTTCATGATGTTCCTCCTGCTCCATTGGAATTACGACTGTAACCGTGGTGCCCTTTCCCTTCTCGCTCTTATAGCAGAGGCCATAATCCTTTCCATAATACATTACAAGACGTCTCTGGACATTATATACTCCAACACCATTGGAACGATAATTGACCTTATGCTTCTCAAAAATACGCCCCAGAGTTTCTTCATCCATTCCAACACCATCATCGGCGATCTCAATCACTGCATTTCCATTTTTCTGGTATCCGGTTACAGTAAGCATTCCCTTTGACTCTTTATATTTTAAGCCATGATAAATTGCATTTTCCACAATCGGCTGAAGCACAAGCTTCACAATATGCACACTGTTTATGGACGGATCCACCTTAATCTCGAATTCCAGCTTGTCCTTATAGCGCATTTTCTGAATGGTTAGATAACTTTTTACATACTGGATTTCCTGTCCGATCAGCACAGTTTCGTCTTCATTGCTGATACTCTGGCGTAAAAGACGTGCCAAAGAAGCAGTCATCACTACCACATCCTCATACTTCTTCCCCTCTGCCATCCAGATAATGGAATCCAGTGTATTATAGAGAAAATGAGGATTGATCTGTGACTGAAGTGCTTTCAGTTCACTTTTACGCTTTAGTTCCTGCTCATGTACATTCTGTGCCATCAGATCTTCAATCTTGTGGGTCATTACATTAAATGACGTAGTAAGACTTCCAATCTCATTCTGGGAAGGAACAATCAGATCATCTGCTGCCTTAAAATCTCCCTCCTGCACTCTCTCCATAGAGTCCCGAAGCTTCTGGATCGGAAGGGTAATGCTGCGGGCAATAAAACTGGAAATAAGCATGGCGATCGCAACCAGCACAATCGCAGTCATCACATAGATGTTATTTGCTTCTTTACTGTTCTTAAGAAGCTCTGCCATATTCATACACCCTACAATGGTCCAGCCAGTGGTTTCTGAATGGGAAAGTGTATAAATTTTTTCATCATCGCCCTCTCCTGTAACCACCGTATCTGAATCTGCATTCAGGACAATGTCTATATTTTCGGTCTGTAACTCATTGTAAAGCTGCTGCTGGCTTGGATGATATACAATATTTCCATTCTGATCCAGAATAAACACATAGCCTTTATCACCTATGCTGTTCTGATCACACAATTCACTGATTGCGCTATAATTCAAGTCGATAAACACAACTCCGTCACTGTTTCCTGTTCCATAGAAATTATGAACCTCACGGCTTAACGTGATCACCCAGGGACGCTGTCCCTTTATCACATGCTGTACATGGGAAGAGCTCAGGCTGTACTGATTGTAATTATCCACTGCATTGGTGTACCATTCCTGGGTAGACAGATCCAGATCCGGATTAGTAGCCTGATAGCCACTATTTATCAGCATCACCCCGTCTTTCTGTACGATTCCGATATTGCAGATGTCATCACGGCCTTTCAGGATTGTGCTGAACTGTTCCAGAAGACGTTTCCTGTGTCCTTCCTTTGCGTTCTCATCCTCACTGTTCTTTTGATAGAGCAGCTGATAAGCATCCTGGCTTTTTGCAATAACAGAGGCTATGTTATCCATATATGTAATGTAAGAATCAATATTCTGATTCAGCTGTCTGATGATCGTCTGTGTATAGAGCACGGAATTTTCATAAATCGCTGAATTTGTGTACCTGACAGAAACCAGGGTGGAGGCAATAACTGCACAGAGAACCAGCGCAGAAATAGCCACAAAAATAGTGCTCTGGATACTCTTGAAACCTTTTAGGAATTTTCGTTTCATATGGATCTTTTTTCCTTTGCATATTCAGTGGGCGTTTTACCAGTCATTTTCTTAAATGAGATTCCAAAATAATGGGGATCCGAAAAGCCTACCATTTCCGCAATCTCATAATTCTTAAGCGCAGTCTGTTCCAGAAGTTCTTTGGCCTTTTCCATACGGATACGGCTTAGAAATTCCAGAAATGTGCCGCCTGTAGCTTCTTTAAAGATCGTGCTAAAATAGCTTGTACTGATATTCAGATAAGAACAGATGTCATTCAGGCCAAATTCCGGTTCTGCGTAATGTGCACGGATATATTCCATGGCAAGCAGTGCCTGTTTCTGTCCACTGGAACTATTCAGGGACGAGCAGCGTTCAAACACTTCATGCACATAATCCTCTGCCATTGCAAAGGCTTCTGTAAACGTCTTCTGTTCCGTTACTTTTCCCATAAGAAGTTCCCTTTTATGAAACAGATCCTCATCACCTGACGAAAGAGCCTCCCAACAGCTGCCGGCATGACGTAAGATCATCTGAAGGCAGACACATGCCTGGCTTTTATCCACTCTGGCTTTCTTAATCTCCTGTTTCATAAAATCCAGGGCCTGATCCACTGCAGCTCTGTTTCCATTTTTTATTCCATACACCATCTCACTTAGGGGCTGCTGCAGGGAAAGGCTTCTCTCCTCTCCCGGATTTTCCGTATCTATAAGCAGATTTCCTCCCAGCAGATAGCGAAGCTCTATGGCTTTCTCGGCCTGATTATGGGATTTCACTGTCTCTCCCGGATTTCTTACCCATCCTCCGATTCCGGCAGAAACTTCTATTCCGATTACTTCTTTTACTTTGCTTTGAATCTCTTTACAAATCTCCTGTATTTCCTGGGTAAATTCCCGGCTTCTATCTCCCATAAAAAGAATGCAGACCCGGTTGTTCCCCTCCTGATAAGCGATTCCAGCATTTCTTCCGGTAACGATCTCATCAGCCACATTGAACAGCACAAATGCCATTAAGGCGCTCTCTTGTCTCTTCTCCATGTCAATCTGATGAATATCTGAAAAAAGATCCATATCAAATACTGCCACCCGGTAAGACGCTGCATCTAATGTGATTCCCATCTCTTCCAGTTCTAAAAGGCTCTCTCCCACATCTCTTGTACAGCTGACCAATGCTTCTATCGCCTTTGAACGGATTACAAGAGCATTCTTATGGTAATCCTGGGATGTTTTCGTTAAAGATTCCATTTTTTTCTTTTCCTGGCGCTGCTGGTCTACTTTTTCTTTCATTTTTTCTATAACTTCCCTAAGTTCCATTGCAGTCACCGGTTTCAGCATATATTCACTTACATTATATTGGATTGCCTTCTTGGCGTATTCAAATTCCCCGAAGCCGCTGAAAATTACAATTACAATCTCCGGATAATTGTCATGAAGAAAATGGCTCAGTTCCATTCCATCCATATAAGGCATAAGAATGTCCGTAAGAACAATATCAACCGGATGCGTTTTCACAAAATCTGCTGCCTGCTTTCCATTCTCGCAATCTCCCACAAGCTCACAGTCCATGGACTTCCAGTCAATATTCTCCTTAATCGCATCACGCACCAGGATTTCGTCATCCACAAGTAAAATTCGATACATAGTCTTCGCTTTCCCTTTCTGTATATATCATGTATCCTATCGGCATCCCCCAGTACCGGTTTACACATGTTTTCTATCATTTTTGTTCAAACCTTATCTTACCACAGACCATATAGCTATGCAAACCAAACAATTTTTCCACCTGCAATGATTTTTCAGAGACATATCTGTTCATAGTCTTCTTTTAAAATGCTTCACTTTTCGTCAATATGCCTCGCCCGTCAAATAGCATTTGAACCAGTTACAAAAAAGCTGCAAAGTTATATCTACTTATAATCTCTGCAGCTTTTTACGCAATTATCTTTTCTCTTATGTAAATACTTATTTCTGAAACAGCACAGCTACTATTTCACGATCACGCCATCTTCATCCCAAAGATCGTGCCAGTCCTTGGCACCTTCCCACAGGAACACATGACCTTTGATCAGACGATTATTCTTATCCAGAGATTTTATCTTCTCCATCTCTTCCTCTGTCAGCGGATCTTCTGTAACGCATTTCAGATTCATGGTATAATTCTTCTCTTTCAAAGAGAATGGAATCGGGGAAACACCTCTCTGTACAGCCCATTTAATGCAGATGACAGCTGGATGAACCCCATGTGCTTCTGCAATTGCTTTCATCTCTGGTAATTCGATATCCGCAATATCCTCTGGCATTTTGTCACGTTCTGGACGTTCCGGGGAACCGATCGGGCAGAAACCAACTACTTCAATACCATGGTTTCTGCAATACTCAAACAGCTCTGGTTGCTGGAAGCATGGATGAAGCTCCATCTCGATTGCTGCTGGTTTGATTCTGCAAAGTGGAAGTACTGCTTCCAGTTTCGGAATCGTCATATTGGACATACCAATATGTTTGGTCAGTCCCATATCTACAAGACGTTCCATCTGACGCCAGGTTTTCATGAAACGCTCTACTGTGAATGGTTTTGAATCAGGATTTCTGGAATCCACATCGCAATGTGGTGCATGATAGTTCGGGAATGGCCAGTGAACATAATACATATCCAGATAATCAAGCTTCAGATCTTTCAGTGTTTTCGCGCAGGCAAGAAGTACATCTCCATCCCCATGCATATCATTCCATACTTTAGATGCAATAAAAAGATCTTCTCTTTTTACAACGCCCTCTGCAAATGCGTCTGCAAAAACCTGTCCGATCATATCTTCGTTTCCATAACATGCTGCGCAGTCAAAAGACCGGTATCCTACACGGATTGCACCTGCTACTGCAGCAGAAACTGCATCTGCATCTGCGTGGTCACTTCCGAATGTTCCCATTCCTACAGCCGGCATTTTAGCACCAGTATAAAGAACCCGCTGTGGAACAATTGCTGGATCAATCATTGTCATTTTCTTATCCTCCTTAACATTTCGCACGTACTTCCGTGCTTATCTTATAGTTTTCCACCCTGGTTTGGAATCACATTTTCATGATTCACATTTTATTTTCTATATCTCTTTGCTATAAATTAACACTTCATTCCCGCTTTTATTGAAGCTTCGTAATTTCAATCTGTGGAAGCAATTTTTCCATATCTTCCTTCACAAAGAAGCCAGTCTCTTCACGCATTGCTGCTGCCGCTGAAATGGCACTCGCCAGTTTCAAGGTTTCCGGAAGGGTAAGTTCCTTTGACAGACCAAGGGCAAATCCTGCAATCATGGAATCACCGCAGCCAACTGTATTTACTGCATCTATTTTCGGGACACGTGCACGGAAAATACCCTCATCTCCCACAACAAGAGAACCATCAGAGCCGAGGGAAACTGCCACGATTTTTACACCTTTTGCATGGATTTCCCTTGCAGCATTTATGATATCCTGAATGTCATCACAGTTCTTGCCTGTAAGCATACGGATCTCATCAATATTCGGCTTGATCATGGTCGGTGCTGCTTCTATTCCCATTTCCAGCAGCTTGCCACTGGTATCCAGAATAACCGGGATTCCTGCATCTTTCACAATTTTTACAAGACGCTGATAGGCAGTTCCATCAAGACCTTTTGGAACACTTCCTGACATAGCTACCACCTTAGCTTCTTTTACAAGGGTACGGAATTTCTCCTCAAAGCCTGCAAAATCCGATTCTGTAAGTGTAAATCCTGGCTCCAGAAATTCTGTCTGCACCTGATTCACTTCATCCCAGATATTAATACAGGATCTGCTTTCTGCAGCTACATGATAAAATGCACTTTTGATTCCAAAAGGCTTCAAGGCATCTTCAATATAAGCACCTGCATGACCTCCTACAAATCCAGTTGCAACCACCTTGGCTCCATAAATAGAAGCAGGCTTGGAAACATTCAGCCCCTTTCCACCTGGTACATAAGTACATTCTTTTACACGGTTTACCTCTCCGGTCTTAAAATTATCTACCACGTATCTTTTATCAATTGCTGCATTTAGCGTAACTGTCAGTATCATATCCTCAATCCTCATTCATTAGCAGAATCTTACCTTTTACAAGACCAGGAGTCTTATAAAGCTGGAATGCCTCCTGCGCCTGGCTCATTGGCATCTTGCGGTAAATAAAGCCAGGATCAAATTTCAGCTGGCCCGTTGCAAAATAATGTGCTGTAAGATCCCATTCTTTACCTGGGAATGGAGAGCTATAGGACATCCAGGAACCTGTAAGCTTAAACTCTTTACGGTTCATATTTTCCCACTGCTTCGGTGTAAAAGTAAGGTCCGCATGAGGAGTTCCAATGAAGCATACATGTGCTTTATTGGCAGCAATCTCAAATGCCATATGCATGGTAGGAACCTGACCAGCTGTCTCAAATACATATCCATAGCCCTTACCATCAGTAATTGCCATAGCTTCTTCCATATAGTTCTCTTTTGTTGTATTGATAACCGCATCAGCACCCATTCGCATCGCAAGATCCAGACGCTCATCGCTGATGTCAAATACTACGACTTTCTTGGAACCAAAAATCTTCGCCCACTGCATGGTGAAAATACCAATTGTTCCACATCCCAGAATTGCCACACACTGACCACCCTGGTAATCATTCTGAAGAAGGCCATGCAAAGCAACCGTAGATGGCTCGAACATAGCACCCTGTTCATACGAAATTGACGGATCGAACGGAATGGCATTCTGCTCCGGGATCACTACATAATCAGCATTACTTCCCTGCTGTCTGGAACCAATGAAGCTATAATGTTTACATAAAGAGAAATTTCCATTCTGGCAATCATCGCACTTCATACATGGGAGAAGCGGAGCTCCGGATACACGGTCACCCACTTTTACCTTGGTAACTCCTTCTCCAACTTCCACTACATCCCCTGAGAATTCATGTCCCAGAACGATCGGATAAAAATGGACACCATGATTTAACACTCTGGGAACGTCCGAACCGCAAATACCAGAAGCCTTTACTTTAATCTTTACCCAGCCTGGCTTTGCCTGTGGCTCTTCAACTTCCTGATACTGTACATCCTCATTTGCAACTACAACTGCTGCTTTCATCTTAATAATACCTCCTTACTGCCGCACCATCATATCCTTGAGAGACTCATATAATGCTCTGTATGTACGGTATGTCTTATCATAAATTTCTTTATTTGAAGGATTGGGCTCATGGCGTCTTGTCTCCTTGACTGTCATAGAAACCGCTTCCTCATAATCTTTGTAGAATCCAACACCAACACCTGCCAGTATCGCTGCTCCTAATGTAGTCGCAGTATCCGAAGCAGGAACCACAACTGTCTTACCTGTCACATCTGCCTTGATCTGTGTCCAGAGAAGAGAATTTGCTGATCCACCCATAGCACGAAGTACCTCAGCCCTGGCACCTGCTGCCTCTGCAACTTCAAGATTATGGCGCAGAGAAAACGCAACGCCCTCCATACACGCTCTCACCATATGCCCCTTTGTCTTGGCAAAATCAAGGCCATAAAAAACACCTTTTGCGTATGGATTCCAGATAGGAGAACGCTCACCGGACATATACGGAAGAAATACAACACCATCACTTCCAGCAGGCACTTCATCGGCAATCTCATTTAACTGATCCAAGGAAGATTTTCCCGTTTCTTCCTTACGGCTTCTCTCATAATCTGCGAACTCCCGCTCGAACCAGCGCATAACTCCGCCGCCTCCGGTAGTTCCCCCCTGAAGAAGCCACTGTCCAGGCACCACATGAAATCCCAGAATCAGACTTGGATCTGCCTTATAGGTATCTGTACAGATACTCATACCACCAGCCTGTCCTCCCTGCTCCTGTGTCTCACTTGGATGGATCACTCCAGCGCCAAGTGTGCCACACGCAGCATCCAGCCCTCCTGCCACTACCGGAGTTCCTTCTGCCAGGCCACTCTGTGCTGCTGCCTTTTTCGTCACAGTCCCAACCACTTGATCACATGGAACGATCTGCGGTAAAAAATCAACTGGAATTCCAAGCTTCTCACACATCTGCTCATCCCAGGTACCTGTGCGCATGTCAAAACAATGCAAACCGTATCCCTGTGACAGATCCTGTGTGATTGCGCCAGTCAGCCTGTAAGCAATAAAGCTGTTAGACTGAAGGATCTTATAAATCTGATTATATATTTCAGGCATATTTTCCTTATACCACAGGATCTTCGCCGTCGTATAAGAAGGCTGAAGAGAATTCCCGGCAACCTGGAAAATGTTCTCCCTGCCAATTTCATTATTGAGTCTGTCACAGATTTCCTGCGCTCTTGTATCCATCCAGATAGGTGTATCTGTCAGGACATTTCCCTCACGGTCAATGGCAATGGCAGACCAGCTCTGTCCATCAATTCCCACACCTGCGATCTGCCCGTTTGAAATCTTTCCCTTCTTCAGGCATTCTTTAATAGCCGCACATACTGCATCCCACCACTCATCTGGTTTCTGCTGTGCCCATCCCTCATGCGGGTAATAAACAGGATAGTCTCCATTTGCGGAAGCCATCACCTGTCCATTTTTATCAAATATAGCAACCTTGCAGGCACTGGTTCCAATATCAATTCCTAATAAATAGTCTTTACTCATCCTTGTCTCCGTATGGATTTCCCCATAAAAATATCAGTCTGAAGTTTCCGTACAATATGTTCTGGAAGATTTTCTCTTCCTTCAAGTCGTTCCAGCATGATCTGGGCAGTTTCCCTGGCGATTTTCTCCGTAGGCTGGGAAACAATCGTAAGAGAAGGTCTGCATGCACGTGCAAAAGGCAGATTATCAAATCCCACCAGTGATATCTCCTCTGGCATGGACACTCCCATCTCATTAAGCCCGATCACAGCTCCCATCGTCATCTCGTAATTAGTCACAAAGACAGCTGTCATATCTGGATTCTCCTTCACCAGCTCTTCCACAGCCTGAACGCCTCCCTGAATGGTGTAATCCCCATGACAGATCAGCTTCTCGTCCACTTCGATTCCATGTGCCTTGAGCGCTTTCATATAGCCTAGCATACGCTGTCTGGCTGTAAACACTTCATCAGGGCCTCCAATCAGCCCGATTTTATGATGCTCCTGCTCTACCAGCATAGTGACTGCCTTTCTGGCAGCATCCTCATTGTCAACCAGTACACAATCACAGGAAATATCCTGGATCATTCGGTCAATGAGCACAATGGGTTTACCTGTCCTCTGGAATTCTCTCAGATGGGCTCCAGTCATATCTACCGGCATATTGATAATTCCATCTACCCTCTTCCTTGTGAGGAAATCCACAGCTTCCTTCTCAAGCTTCTTATCCGTTCTACAGTCACAGACAATCGCTGCATATCCATGGCTGCGCAGGATGTCCTCCATCCCACTGATAATCTCAGCACAAAATACATTGTTCAGCTCCGGGATTACCACGCCTACCGTTTTCGTAGCATTTGTCTTCAATCCACGGGCAACTTCATTTACTTCGTAGTGTAATTCTTCGATGGCTTCTTCGATTTTAATGCGGTTCTTCTCTCTTACATTACCCCCGTTAAAATAAGAGGAAATCGTTGCCAGACCAAGCCCTGTCCGTCTGGCAATATCTTTCATCGTCGCTGCCATAAAACCGCCTCTTATCTGGCCTTTCCGTCACAGCCACAAACCTTCATGCGGGCCATTACCAGTTCCTTCACAGCCGCAATTCCTGCCTTGCCGTATGCCTTAGGGTCAAATACCTTCTCATCCTCCAATGTCTCTCTGACAGCTTTGGAATATGCTGCACGAAGCTCTGTAGCAAAGTTAACCTTGCAGATTCCTCTCTTTACGCAATCCATAACATCCTCGTCGCTAAGTCCGGAAGCACCATGAAGAACAAGTGGAATATCTACAACTGCACGGATCTCACTCAGACGCTCTTTATCCAGTACCGGAGTGCCTACATAAAAACCATGTGCAGTACCGATTGCAACAGCAAGGGATGTAACTCCTGTACGCTCAACAAACTCCCTGGCTTCCTGCGTGTCTGTATTCGTATCTGCAACAGCAACCAGATCGTCCTCTTTACCTCCCACCTTGCCAAGCTCTGCCTCACATGGAATTCCCATGGAAGCTGCTACATCAGCCACTTTCTTGCTCACCTCAATATTACCTTCATAGTCCAGCTTGGATCCATCGATCATAACAGAAGTGTAACCAGCTTTCAGAGCCTTCATGGCAAGATCAAAGCTGCTGCCATGGTCAAGATGCAGACAAACAGGTACAGAAGCCTTTGCTGCCTCTGCTGCAACAATCGCCTGGTAAGTCTCCAGAGTACCATATTTGATCGTGGATGGAGTCGTCTGGATCATAACAGGTGCTTTCAGCTCCTCAGCGGCCTGAATGATTGCCTTCACCATCTCCATATTCTCTGCATTAAATGCACCGACTGCATAACCACCCTGCTGGGCTTTCAATAACATTTCCTTAGATGTAACAAGTGGCATATTCTCCTCCTTCTGCCTGTAAATACAGACTGTGACTCTTCTGTTTTTCAGAAACCGAAACGTTTCTGTTTGAGTTCATATTACCTCTTTTGCCTATTTCTGTCAACAGTAAATATTTCATCTTTTTGCGTAAAATTTTACCTTGAAAAATTCTTCAGATAAAGGTACCTTATAGAGTAGAATACTTTCAAAATTACGAAGGGAGAATCATATTATGTTAAAAGGAATTCCGGAAATACTTTCACCACAGCTTTTAAAAGTTTTATGCGAGATGGGTCACAGTGACCGTATTGTCATTGCAGATGGGAACTTCCCTGTAGAATCCATGGGAAAAAATGCAGTTGTTGTACGTTGCGATGGACATGGTGTTCCTGAGCTTCTGGATGCAATTCTTACCGTTATCCCGCTTGACTCTTATGTTGAGAAACCAGTTACCTTAATGGAAGTTATGCCAGGTGATCCGGTTAAAACTCCGATCTGGGATACCTATAAAGAAATTGTTTCCAAACATGACGAGCGTGGCGCCGAGGCCGTGGGAAATATCGAGCGTTTCGCATTCTACGAAGAGGCTAAAAAGGCATACTGCATCATCGCAACTGGTGAAAAAGCAGTTTATGCAAACGTTATGCTTCAAAAAGGTGTTGTTATCAACAAATAAAACTTTATCTCCTATGAAAAAAGCTCCGCCAGAATTTCCGGCAGAGCTTTTCATTTATTCTATTCTGTTTTATTATTCGCTTTTTTTGCTATTTCTCTTAAGAAGCCAGATTACAATTGCGATTCCAATAATGATCACCACGATCAGGATCCAGATTGCAGAGCTCATTCCATTTGATGTGCTCTCTACCTTCTCACTGGAAGCTTCTTCTCCTGCACTTTCAGAAGGTGCTGCTGTAGCTGTAGGCGCTTCTGTAGGAGCTATTGTTTCAGTTGGCTCCGGAGTTGGTGTACTGGTACTGGTTGGTTCCGGAGTCGGCGTACTGGTGCTGGTCGGCTCTGGGGTCGGCGTACTGGTACTGGTTGGTTCCGGAGTCGGGGTACTTGTACTGGTCGGTTCAGGGGTCGGGGTATTGGTACTGGTCGGTGCCGGAGTCGGCGTACTGGTTACAGTTGCCTCTTCTGGCTTGGCCTCTTCCTTTTGTACAGAAGCACTGCCAGTCTCTGCTGTATCCTCAGCACTGCCCTCTGCGACTCTGGAATCACCTGCGGACTCCTCTTCTGCTTCTGTCTCCGGAATCAATTCTACAGATTTCTCTTCTGTGTTCGTCGCCTGGGCGATATTCACCCAGCCAGAAACATCCCCTGCTTCTGTCTTTCCCCATACGCCATCTTTACCTGTATCCACTTCTGTATCAATATGAAGCTTCTCACCATTGGCAATATTGCAGCCGCCGGAAACTGTACCATATTTCTTTCCAGGACCTTTGTAAAGAGAAACGGAGCCATCTTCTTTGGCATTTACTGTAATGTCATAATTCACATCCGTGCTTCCATACAAGGCCAGCTCTGACGCGATTGCCTCTGCAAGAGTGGCAGGCTTCAGGTAGTCCTCCTGTAAAAAGCCAAATACACTGTGAAGCTGCGCATAAATCCATGTCTTGCCAGCCTCATCCGCGCTCTCACCTTCTACATGAATCGCTGTCCCATTGGGAATAAGCTCATCATTCAGCTTCGGGCTGTCAGCACTTGCCTCTGAATACATGTCTACGCCACCGTCTGGTGACTCAACGATCATATAATAATCGGTCTTATAATCTACCTGCTGTGTCTTTCCTGCATCTGCAAAAACTGTAGCAGACATGCAGAAAGTAAGAACCGCAGCCAGCAGTATTCCCAGCTTTTTCTTCATATATATCCCCTTTTCCCTGTTATATACTTTTTTATGTCATTTTTCATTGTACCACACAACAGGAAAGTTGCAACCATTTTTCTTACATTATTTTCCTTTTTTGTATCTATATCGCAGTCCACCCATTTTACAACAATCTACTTCGTAATACACAGGAAAAATTACAGAAATGTTTTGTGGATACACTTCAGACAATAAAGGAGCAGGACCTGAAATCCTGCTCCCTCGCACCCTTCTTTCACGAATCTTAAGAAATCGAAAGAAGAAAATTATACAATCTGCTTATTTGTAAAGAGGTCCATAGTTCTTGCAAGCCCTGAAGTCTGCACCTTCTTTATCCATTCCGAATGCATTCCATGCTGCCGGACGGAAGATATCCGTTTCCGGTACATTGTGCATGCAAACCGGGATTCTCAGCATAGAGCACATTGTGATCAGATCTGCTCCAATGTGTCCATAGGAGATTGCACCGTGGTTAGCGCCCCAGTTGTTCATAACATCATATGCACTCTTAAATGCGCCATCTTTGCCATCGCATCTCGGTACGAACCATGTACATGGCCATGTATAGTCAGTACGTTTCCAAAGTGTATCAGATACATCCTCTGGAAGCTCTACAGTCCAGCCCTCTGCGATCTGAAGAACCGGTCCAAGACCTTTTACAAGGTTCAGACGGATCATGGTTGCCGGCATAGTAGCTCTTGTCTCAAATCTGGAGGAGAATCCGCCGCCACGGAAGTATCCGTTATCAGCTGCATTCCAGGTAGTAGCTTTCATGATGGCTTTCTGGTCTTCCTCTGTTACATTCCACCATTCCTTCATAACGCCTTCGCCGTTCTCATCCTTTACAACACCGGAAGCGTCAAGGCAGCATGCGCCAGAGTTGATCAGATGGATGATACCATCGTTTTCTTTTGCAACACCCTCAAGATCATATCCTGTAACACGTTTTACAGCATTTGCACTCCAGTATGTACGAACATCTGCGAACATCTGGGCACGTCCTGTAAGAAGTTTCATAAACAGCATTCCAAGACCGTTGAGAACGTCGTTCTCTGTAGCAAGGATATATGGCTCTCTTGCTCCGTTCCAGTCAAAGGAAGTATTCAGCATAGCCTCTGCGAAGTCACCGTTCGGATAGAAGTCTGTCCACTGTCTCTGTCCCTGGAAACCAGCAGCGATTGCGTTATGTCCGATTGCCTCCTCAGAGAATTTCGGATCAAGCTTATCACATCCATTCATAAGCTCCTGGATGATAACTGCCATCTTAACAACAAACTCGAACTGCTCTTCTTTCTGCTCTTCTGACATCTGAAGTTCTGGCGGGTTCTTGTCGAAACCGATGGTGCAGTTCTCTTTTGCCCATTTCATAGCTCTGTCAAATTCTTCGTGATCATAGATGCCTTCTGTCATACGACGGATGATCTCAACCTCGTCAACAGACTCAACACGCATGCCAAGATAGGACTCGATGAAATCAGGGTCAATGATAGATCCGCCGATACCCATTGTAACGGAACCGATCTGCAGCCAGGATTTGTTTCTCATAGTTGCAACTGCAACTGCTGCACGGCCGAATCTTAACATTTTTTCTTTTACGTCTTCTGGCATTTCTGTGTCGTCAGCATCCAGAACCTCATGTCCATAGATACCGAAAGCCGGAAGGCCTTTCTGTGCATGTGTAGCAAGAACGGAAGCAAGGTAAACAGCTCCTGGTCTCTCAGTCGCATTAAATCCCCATACAGCCTTGATGGTCTGTGGATCCATATCCATTGTCTCTGCACCGTAGCACCAGCAAGGTGTAACAGTTACGGTAATATCAACGCCTTCATGTCTGAACTTGTCTGCGCAGGCAGCAGCCTCACCAACACGTCCGATCGTTGTGTCAGCTATTACAACTTTTACAGGCTCACCGTTGGAATATCTTAAGTTTGCCTCATATAATTCCTTAACGGATTTCGCCATGTTCATGGTCTGCTCTTCCAGAGATCCTCTTACATCAAGAGCTCCTCTACGTCCATCGATTGTTGGTCTGATACCGATTACAGGGTAGCTTCCGATTAATCTGCTCTTTGCCATAGTAGTTTCATACCTCCTGTTATAAATAATTTAAATTGTTCTTTCATTTCGTTCTCAGGCGCTGTGCCTGGGGTGCCACTGTCGGGAAAAGCCTCTCCCTCTCCTGGCCTCTCATATTTTTTATTATAGGATTGATTCTGGAAAATTACTTGTGCTATAATAGCAAATAATAGTACAATATTCACCTTTTCTGTCGAAACAACAAAATTTCTATAAATTTTTGAAGGGAAGAAAGATTTTGCAGATTATTGATCAGAACGAAGACCGTCCCAGAGGCACTTATGAGTTTCCTTTTGAGTTTCATCACATTGACCGAAACCATCCCAAATATGTTATGTCTTACCACTGGCATGTGGAATATGAAATTATCCGGATTCTTTCCGGAGAATTTACCGTCACTTTAGACGAAAAAAGTTTCAAAGCAGTACAGGGTGATGTAATTTTTATCCATAGTGGAATTTTACATTCTGGAATTCCTGTAAATTGTGTCTATCAGTGCATTGTATTTGATATGAACGTATTTTTGAAGCTGAATTCCGTCTGTGCCGATCATATCCAAAAGATCGTCCACCAGGATATTCTGATTTTTCACCACTTTGACAATCGTTATCCAGATATTTTAAGTGTCGTAAATTCACTTTTTCAGGCTATGGAGCAGCACAAGCCCGGATATGAGCTTTCTATAATCGGACAATTTTACCACTTTTTTGGTATCGTTTTTAGTAATCATTACTATCTGGACAGCCAGCCCAAGGCACGTCGTGATTACAAACGCATTCTTCAGCTGAAGCAGGTGGTGGAATTCATTGAAAAAAATTATGCTTCCCCTCTTACCCTGGGGCAGCTGTCTGATTCGGTATCCATGTCGCCAAAATATTTCTGCCGTTTCTTTTCTGAAATGACACATCAGACACCTATGGACTACCTGAACCGCCAAAGGATCGAGCATGCCTGCTATGAGATTTCAACAACCGATGACTCCGTCACGGATATTGCGTACCGCAACGGTTTCAATGACTTAAGCTATTTTATCCGTACCTTCAAAAAGTACAAGGGAACTACACCGGGAAAATACAAAAAGAGTTGATCAGCGGGCGGGCACTGGCCAGATGTCCGCCCGTAAATAAGGGACAGATTTCCCCTTCTTTTCTTCTAACGTTTCAGATATGTAGAAGAGATGTTATTTTTGTCGTCAGAAGAACGACAGAGAAGCATTCCTGTATTCTCACAGGCTACGTTGACGCACTTTATGCGCTTTCTTTTGCTGTACAGACGCGAAAAAAGCCCCTGTTTGTCCTTATTTCGCTATACATGCCATTTTTTCAGAATGGTCTCTTATTCCAGGACCCTTATGCAAGAGATTTTCAAGTAAATGGATGATGGAATTGCTACTGATCAGGCAGATAAGCCCATGGCAGAAAACTGTCCGCACATACTGCTGCAGAACGCCGCAGAAAATCAGAAATTGTTTTTCTCTTTCGTTTCTTCTATTCTAACAAAAGCTGACTGCTATTACAACGAAATTCGGTCGTAAAATTCTCCCATAATCCGACATATAAATGATAAATTTTATCAGTTATCAGAGTTTTCTTTTTCTTCAAACGTGCTATAATATTTTCAGTTAGAAAATGCTAACAAAAGTACGAAGAAGGGAAGCTGTTGGATCATGGGAAGATGTTATCATTTATCAAAAGCTGTTACCGAAGACCAGGCAAATGAAATCATAAAAGAACTTACAGAGCGAGGCGATGTGAAACATGCTGAAATTTCCGCTGATGGACGTTACCTTCATGTAGATACCATTGACGGGGAATTTTCTGTAGTCATGTATTCAGCAGTAAATATCTGCAGCCGTATTGCAAACTGTGAGTTGTCCTTTGTTAAATTTGATTATACCGCTTAGCTGTAATATTATAATGCAGGTAAAACAAGCCGCAAAGCAGAGCATACAGATCACGGGAATGATTTTTCAAACACGCTCTAGAGCCTGTTTGAAAAAGGCTTTCCACAAGATGTGCGTCACAATTTGTGGGAGATTTTACCCGGATGAGGGCGTCGTAGCGGGCTACGACAACCGAATACGGGTGAAATATACCGCAAAGTGGGGCGTGCAGATTGCGGGAATGATTTTTCAAACAGACTCTAGTGCGAGCTTTAATTCCGCTTCTTCTTAGGACATGCCATAGGGATGTTTTTAACTTTAAAAAGCATCTGCTAATATGGCAAATTTATTATGAAATGGAGAATACATTATGCAGCAGATCACATTAAAAATAGACGGAATGATGTGTGGAATGTGCGAATCCCATATTAATGAAAGTATTCGCAATAACTTTTCAGTAACCAAAGTCACCTCGTCTCACACAAAGGGCGAAACTGTTATTCTTACAGAAAACGATCTTGACGAAGCGAAGCTGAGAGAAACCATTGATAAAACAGGCTATAAACTGCTCTCTGTCTCAAAAGCTCCTTACGAAAAAAAGAAAGGCTTTTTCTCTTTCCTGAAAAAATAGTCTTTCTTTTCCATAATAATCACAAAAGCCCCATAAAAAGGCCCTGCTTGGTTTGCCGGATTTATATCGACAAAAAAGCAGGGTTCTTTCGTATTTCAATTATAAAATCTCCGGCAATACAGACAGTGCATATTCCGCAAGGCTGTGATCTTCCTCTCCTGTACCGCCGCTTATGCCAAGACCTCCGATAATGGTGTCTCCGGACTTCAGTGGTACTCCGCCTCCGAAAATCACGATTCTGCCGCCGTCCATCTTATCTACCCCGTAGAAGGTTCCGCCTGGCTGAGCCAGCTTGGATAATTCCATGGTAGACATCTTCACTGCAACAGAGGTGTAGGCCTTTTTCAAAGCCACATCAAAGCTTACCAGAAAAGCCCCATCCATTACATGAACTGCAATGGGATTTCCATCTGGTCCGCACACAGCGATCACCGCTTTTTTCCCTCTTCTTAATGCTTCCTGCTCAATCTTTTCGATCAGCTTTTTGGCACCATCAAGAGTGATCCGGCTCTGCATGCCGATTCTTCGAAGCACCGCCTGAATCACATCCTCATCTGCTGCTTCAATGCTTTGCCGGGACGCTGCTCCTGAAGCGATATCCGTTTTTTCTGATTTTCCAACAGCTTCTTCTGTGAGCATACCGGTACCTCCAATTTCTTTCTGACCACATTTTTTCCCTTCTGCTGCCCTGGCATCCTCATATCTTGCCAGCACATACAGATAATCAGCCAGACGATTCATATATTTCTTGGTGCCTGTATCGGAACCGAATTTCACACTGACAGCAGCAAGAGCGCGCTCTGCCCTCCTTGCAACGGTACGTGTCACATCGATTTCCGCAGACAGACGGCATGCTCCTGGAAGAATAAACTGTTTGGGTCTGTTGAAAAGCGCCTCCAGACGGTCAATTTCTTCCTCAAGAAGCTCTGTCTTATCATCGTTTATTTTGTATTCTCTGTTATACGGGTCAGCCACTCCTGCCATCACTGTGATCAAAGTCTCCTGTATCTTTTCCAGGAAACGGATAGTGTCCCCGTCACTTACCATGGTTTTCACCACGCCAATGTGGCTGGTAAGTTCATCTATGGTTCCCTCCAGCTGGATCCTGTCATCAGATTTAGAAACATTTTTCGTATGGACAAGACTTGTTGTTCCCTTGTCTCCACCTTTTGTGTAAATACTCATAATGGCTATCCCTCTTAACTGTATCTTTCAGTTTCTGCCGGATACAGTGATTTAAATGGCATTTTCTTGATTGCTCTTGCACTGTTTGCTCCCAGATTCCGGCACTGCCAGAAACGGGGCATATTCAGCTCAAAAACATTTTTTCCTTTTGGAAGACGGCTCATCTGCATGGCTATGCGTCCTCTTGTGATTCCGATACCTGAGCCCAGCATGGACTGCTTTGCTGCTTCATAAGCCAGTGTATCCAGGTCTCCTTCGTAAGGCGACACCTGGTAAAGCACCCCTTCCTCTTCAATTCCGGCACAGATTTCCCGAAGAAAATCCGAATCCGGATCTTTCGTATAGATTATGATTGCCGGTTTGTTAACGATCATCTGCGCCTCCTGACAGGACAAGTCCTGTAGCAACTGCATTTCTCGGACCCATGATACCACGGATATTCCCTCTTCCGCAAACAATACGGTACTGGGAAAGGGCATCCATCAGCATTTCCGGGATTTCAAAATCCTGGGCCGAGCCACCAACCAGAACCACATTTTTCAGGTTTCGAAGCTCATGCTCCGGCGCAACCTCCTGAAGCGCCCGGATGGCATTTTCCACAAAAACCTTTTTTTTGGCATCTCGTCGAATCTCCAGAATACGCTCCATGGGAATGTCCTCTTCCACACGAAGCAGCTCCCCTGGTGCCAGAAGCACTACATGACCATAATATCTCGGGTCAATGGATTCGGAGAAAAACCGCATGGCACCGTTCTCCAGACGCATATGGAACAGGCTTTCCACCTTTCCCATGGGGTATTTCTTGATCTGCTCTGCAGTTGTACGGCTGTGAAGACCAAGTTCTGTCTGGATCAGCATGGAAACCAGCTCCCCGGCGCCAGCCTGATGGGTGGTCCGGATCTGCCCGTCTGTTTCCAAAACCGCAGCATCAGTGGAACCGCCTCCCATATCCAGAACAGCAAGAGGAAGCTCTGTTCCCGGTGTAGTAAGGGCTCCAAGCGAAGCCATCACGGCTTCCACGCCGGCTACCACAGCCTTTACATGAAGCTCTTCCTCCAGCTTCCTGGCAATCTGCTCCATGGGAAGATGCTGGGTCTTTACCATTGCGGCAATTCCAACCGCCTTCTCCATACAGGATTCCCCAGCAAGGGCTCCAGCTATCTTAACAGGTGCCAGGGTATCAACAGCAAGAATATCGGTAATGCGGATACTTTGATCTGCCTGATACTCTTTTTCCCCTGTTCCTGCCACATCAGCCATTCCCCTTCGGATCCTAGCAAACATATTTCCTACATTTGTATCTGCCTGACCGCTGATATCCCGGATTCCCCCTGCTTTTGCAAGAGTTTCCATGATTTTTGACGCTCCGGCATCAATATTTACTTTTGTTTCCTTCTCACCGTGAAAGAAAATCTCACCGGCAGGAAGGATATTCTCGTGGATATTTCCATGGGGTGTGCGGATCACCACTGCACTTTGCTTCCCTACAAGGCTTTTTGCAATGGGTGTCACAGCCCTGGTCTCCCTGGCATCCAGCCGCAGCAGGGTTGCAATTCCGTAGGGATTGGAAAGCATCCGGATACTGGTTCCGGGAAGTGCCACCTCAATGGCTGCCAGCTTTCCTTCCGGAATCCTGCTGATATGACGAACTTCATCCACAATGGGAATTTCTTTGTTTAACCTGTTTTCCACCAGAACTGCCTCATCCGCCTGAAGGATCAGGCCTCTGATATCCAGCTGCAAACAATACCGGTTCAGCTTTGCTGCCACTTCCTCATAGGAAAACCGGTCGGCTGCTGCTACGATATAGGGAACATTCTCTTTTGCTTTTTCTATATTTTCCAGAAAAATCAGCTCTCCAACTGCCTCCCCTGCTCCTGCCGGAGTGGATGGATTGTGACCGATCATAGAAGACTCTGTGATAATCGTCTCTGTGATCGTCTCCATGGCTGTATCCCCGATCACAGGCGCAGCTTCATTGAGTCTCACCTCATCAAGAACCTGCACTGGCTGATGGATCTGCTCCATAGCCTCTTCAAGAGCTGCTTTGATTCCATGGACATTTGGAAGAGTTCCTTTTGTCCCTGTGGTCATACGGGATGCGCTGGACAAAAAATGAAGCTTTCCATTTTCATCCAAACCGCCGATACATACTTCAGTTGTGGAATTTCCTATATCAACACCTGCGATCAGTTTCAAAGAAGAATTCCCCTCTTTTCGTATATTTCTGCTGCTTCCAATACAAGCTTGGCGCAATGTGGAGCGTGATATTTTTCCAGAAGCTCCTGTGCCATAAGTACCAGTTCCCGCTTTGTGGAACGGTTTGGACGCAGCTTGTTGTACATGTTCAGGATCACATCATCCGGGACATTTACCAGTTCAGATGCGCGCTCAAAATTGGCTTCCATCTGTGGATTGTCTGCCTCATGTGCTACCTGTCCCTGTCTTTTCAGCATTTCGGAGGATATTTTGATATCCTCTGCTGTGATATTGCCTTTTTTTACCTCATCAAGAGTGATCTGATCCAGCCTTTTGCCGGTCTTGGAGGTAATGGTGTCTGCTTCATTTACGCCTAACGGATAATTGCTCATTTTGTACCCTCCCACTCGATCATGCCTTTTTCCGGATCCAGCTGCTCTGTCTCAATAATGTGCATCAGAGCTGCCTTGACCTGATATTTGGCGCGAACCATAGGATCATTGGTACACGCAATTGGAGTTACCTTCTCACCCTTTACATATTTTGCCGCATTCCTGCCGATCTTGCGGTAGGTATCCAACGTCATAAGAGGTGCCTGTGGAAAAAGCTCCAGATTTGACAAAGGATACAAATCTTTCTGATGGATTACCGTAGTCCCCTTGGACTGAATCCCGATGCCGATTCCGGAACCGGAAAGCCTGGCAGCTTCCAGCGCCATAAATCCCACATCAGACGTATCCAGAACCTTCACAACACGGGAGGTCATTCCTTCTTCCTCGATTCCAGCCTTCACATTGCGAAGGACCTCAGCAAGAGGGATTCCTCCGATGGTAGATCTGATCTCCGTCTGGAAAGCAGCTCCCACACCGATAACGATCTCCTTTGGATCTGTTCCTTTGACGGCACGAATGGCACCATCGTAAGAATGCTTGGGATGCATTCTGGTTTTACCTGCCAGGGATGCACTGGAAGAAGCCATAACTTCTGTCAGCTGTTCCTGGGCATTTGTATCTGTACCGGACTGTGCATTTTTTTGCAGCTGCTCGATCACAGCCCTGGTGACAGCCTGTATAAGCTGATCATTGATTTCCATAGCACAGCCTCCTAAAATTCATTTACATCAATTCTGTGAGGGATCGCCTTGATCTCCTCCCAGCGTTTTCCAGTTACACGGTATCCGGTTCCAGGACCCATGTAATCATTTGGAGTATTGACACCAGACATTACCTGGAATTTCTCATCCAGAATCGCAGCCGTATGCATATAATCTCCGATCACACGCTGTTTCAGCATGTTCAGGATGCTTTCAGCAAGCTCTGTGTAACCGCTTTCCGCAAGAGCCTTTACCACATCAATTCCTGTGATCCCGCGTTTCATAAGATCATCAGCAGACATGATATCTGCTGCGGAATCTCTGTCCAAAGTATCCTTGCTTCCATGGGCGTAGGTTACAGCCTCCACCTGCTCGTCTGTGATCTCCGTAAGCCCCAGATATTTAAATACTGCCTGGACTGCCTTTCCCGCTGTGCAGCGTACACGGATCACTTCTTCCTCTGTTACAGGACGAAGACCACCGTCTACCTGCATATCCCTTTGCAGTACATTGTAATCATCAAAATCTTCCGCATCAAAGTTGGAACCTGCAAACATATTATCATAGTTTGGCTCTGCCGCATATCCTGAGAATATGAAGTCTGTTCCCGGCATAAACTGCAACATGGTTCTTGCTGTCCTTCTCATATCGGAATTGGAAAAGCTCTGGTCATTGGAGGAAGCACATTCCAGCCCCAGAAGAGCTGCCACAAGATTCTCTCCCATAACTTCCCTGATACCGGCTGGTACACCTGCGGCCACACCGATACAACTTACAGAACCGTTCTGGATTCCCTGGGAGCCGGCGCCCTTTGTCACATAAAGACATCGGCACTCCAGATAAAGCATGGATTTCTTTTCACTGCTTCCCATCAGTACCTCTGAACCAGCGCCTGAAGTAAATCTTACTTTCAGACCTCTGGAGGCATATGCGGAATTTAAAAATGCCTTGGAGTATGGGGTATCATCTCCATCTACAAAAACCTTCTCCGTACCATATACGGAAAGGGTTTCTGCATAAGTAGTAAATCCACGGATACCAAGTTCCAGCTCAGTGGCTTCCTCTGCGGAACACTGGGTCAGAACACCTTTTTTTCCTGCCTGGGAACCGATCAGCAGAGCAATTGCACTAAAAGGTGCATATCTGGCAACACCCATGGTAGTCTCCTCTTCACGGAAACCTCTGAGAGCTCCTTCTGCCGCATCTGCTGCGATCTGAACCGGATCATCCTTCAGGTTGGTAATATGTGCCTGGTTTCCCGGCACCTTTCTGGCACGCATCTTCTGCATGCCCATCATCATTTCTACCACATTCAGATGATTAATAACCTCTGCCATTTTTGCCGGTGTGATACCTGATACTATAGTGAGGATTTCTTTTCTCGGGGTCTGGATATCCACAATTTTCCTTGCGATCTCCAGAGAAGGGATTTTCATCGCTTCCTCTGCCCGATCTATACGGATGGCATAATCTGCAATAAACTGATCCAGGAAATCAAAATCCTCTCTCTTCTTTCCATCCAGTTCTGTGATCACGCCATTTTCTACTTTTACAGAAGGCTCTGGATCATAAGGGCTTTTCATAGCCACAAATCCCATTTCCGGCCATTCATCAATAAATCCGTCAAGATTTACCGCCCTTTTGTCCAAAGCCTCTATTCTCTTTGATCTTTTCATAGCTTCTACCTTTTCTATAAAAAAGATTCCCTTTTTGAAAGCCTGCCTAATGCAGACTCTATGTTGTCTGAATCAGAATGACCACAATTTCTTGTAGATCTTCACAATATCTTCCTTGGTTGGAACTCTTGGGTTGGCCGGTGTGCAAGCGTCTGCAAGTGCTGCGTCTGCCATCTTGTCAATTGCCTCGAAGTACTCATCCGGTGAAATTGTTCCGATTTCCTGAATGGTAAGCGGAATATTCATCTCTTTTTGCATAAACTGGATCCAGTTTACAAGAGATCTTACGGACATTACTTTGTTGTAATTGCTAAGTCCAAGAATGTGGGCGATATTTGCATATCTCTTTACCGCCGGAAGATATTCTTTCTGGCTCTTGCTGTGCTTGTTGATGTTCGCATTAAACTCCACAATGTGCGGAAGCAGCATAGCGTTGGCACGTCCATGAGGAATATGGAAAACAGCGCCAAGCTGGTGAGCCATACTATGTGTAATTCCCAGTCCTGCTGTGTTAAAGGAAAGTCCTGCAAGACAGGAAGCTACGTGCATTTTCTGGCGGGCATGCATATCATTGCCGTCCAGATAAGCTCTTAACAGAAAGACACCGCAGATTTCGATTGCCTTTTCTGCAAGGGCAGATGAAAATTCATTATGATTGATACTTACATATGACTCAATTGCATGAGTCAGTACGTCCATACCTGTATCCGCTGTAATAGAAGGTGGAACACTTTTTACCAGTTCTGCATCCAGAATTGCTTCATCAGCAGTAAGGCTGTCTGAAATAAGCGGATACTTTACATGGTTCTCTGTATCATTTACAACTGCAAAAGAAGTAACCTCAGATCCTGTACCACTTGTAGTCGGAATTGCGATAAGACCTACTTTTCCATAATTGTTGATCTTCAGGGCAAACTCACGGATTGCCTTAGAGGAATCAATTGCGGAACCGCCACCCACAGCGACCACAACTTCTGGCTGGTATTCCAGAAACTTCTTTACACCTTCTGCGATTTTTCCTACCGGTGCGTCCGGTACAACATCACTGAATACTTCAAACTCCTTGCCACCGCGTTTCAACGGGTCTGTGATCAGATTGATCATTTCCCCTTTTGCGATGAACGGATCGGTGATCACCAGAACTTTTTTGTATGGCAGTTCTGCCAGTCTATCCAGGGCATTGTCACCAAAATGGATGACTGTTTTCATTTCAAAAGTTTTCATAATTCAATGCTCCTTTATTGCAGCTCTCTTTTGTATAAGAAAGCTTCTATCGGACAGATTCCGGATATCTGCATTCCACGCCTGCTGCTTCAAAAAGCTTCAGCCATTTGTCAGAAGGCTTCATATCTGTCACGACGATATCAATATCCCGCATTCTCCCCGCAACTGAAAATGCAGTCTGGTCAAATTTCGTATTGTCCACAACCAGGATCTTCTTACGTCCTGAATCCAGCATCGCTTTTTTGGCTGTTCCAAAAGCTTCCTGTGATTCCATGATTCCCCACTTCTCATCAAGAGCCTTGCAGGAAAAAATAACGGTATCTACAAAATAAGAGCGTATGACTTCTTCTGTCCGGGAGCCAAGGAAGGCCAGATAGCCTTCCTTCATCATCCCGCCTGTGGAAATAATATTCCACCCTGACACATCTGCCAGCTCCAGAAGGATCTCCATGGAATTGGTGATCACCGTCAGGCGCTCTTTTTCTTTTAATGCTTTTGCAACGAACACCGCAGTTGTGCTGGCGTCCAGAAGCAGATGTTCCCCTTCATGCACAAGAGAGGCTACGATTTCTGCCATTTTCTGTTTCCCAACTACATTCTGATTCTTGCGTACATTGAAAGGAAGATCAATACTTACATCTTCATTGATCACAGCACCGCCGTAGCTTTTGATTGCCAGCCCTTCCTTCTCCAGCTTATCCAGGTCACGTCTGATGGTCTCTTCTGAAACCCCATATAACTGACTTAGTTCACTTACTACCACACGCTTCTCATTCTGTAGTTTTTCAAGGATCAGATTTCGTCTCTCTAATGCAAGCATATTCAGGTCCCCTCCGCGTTCTTATATTTTACAGACCAGAAACTTACAGAAGGCTGTCGATCATTCTCTTATCCGGATGTGCGATAACAGATGAATCCAGATACATGCCTTTTTCTGCAACAAGCTCTTTCGCTCTGTCGATTGATGCAGATACAGCAGAAACCTCACCTGTGATCATCATGTAAGATTTTCCGCACATACCTTTGGCGATACGAAGCTCGATAAGATCAACAATTGCAGTTTTTGCAGCCTGATCAGCAGCTTCAATAATGGAAGCTGCATCATATGTTTCAAGAATTCCCAGTGCGCTGATCTCCTCAACCTGGGTAGTTCCGTAAATAGCCGGGAAAAGTGACTCGTGTGGATTGCCCAGTACAAAACTGTCAATACACTTGTCTTCATATGTTGCTACAGCTGTATCAACAGCAGCTTTTACCGCACTAAGATCACCGGTAATAATTGCAATATATTTACCCGGACACACGGTCTGCGCCTCAACGATTTCTACATCAGATGTCTTAACCATTGCATCTGCTGCAGTAACGCCGGTAGCTGTAGTTTTGAATTCAATCATTCCGATTGCTTTACTCATTTTCTGCACGTCCTTTCTAATTCTTTGCAACTACGATCCAGCGGTCTGTCACTTCGGTAACTTTACCAGAGATGGTTGCATGAATACCAACACTTAAGCCCTGGGCTGGGGAAGCGATCATCTGACCTCTTGTCACCTGATCTCCAACCTTTACAACTGCCTGGGCAGGAGCTCCGATATGCTGGCTAAGAAGAATTTTAACCTTTGGAATCTCAACCAGTGTCTCGTCCATTGGTGCATCTTTGTCATACTTTGTAAGACCAAGACGTGCCATCAGACGCTCTTCCGGAACCTTACGGTATTCTCTGGATTCCTTAACTGGTACTGGCTGTACTCCCTGAGGAGGACGAATACCTGCCTGGCGAAGTCCGCCCTTCATGTCTGCAAGAAGTGTTCTTGGAGCAAGGCTCTGCGGACATGCATACATTTCGCAAACACCGCAGGAACTGCAGAAGCTTGCATTAATATATGGATTTACATCCCGGAAATCATGATTGGATGCTGCACGCATGAAACGTGCCGGATCAATCGGATGTCCCAGATTGTTACGTGGGCAAAGATCTGTACAGGTATTACACTGGCAGCAGATAGATGCTGCGCGTTTCAGATCTATAGAAGATGTACGCATCTTCTTCTGTACGATCAGATGGTCCTTTGGAAGAACCAGGATCGCATTAGTTGTCTTCGTTACAGGGTCAGAACCTTTTCCGATTCTTCCCATCATCGGTCCACCAATAAAGTAAACCGGGTCTTTTACAGTAGTTCCGCCTGCCTGGGCAACCACATCATCCATGGTACATCCAAGAGGTACTCTTACAGTTACCGGATGATTAACCTCAGCTACAACAGATACATATTTATCTGTTACAGGCTCTTTTTTCTCTACCGCACGGTAAATATTGTACAATGTCTCTACGTTGAACACTGCAACTCCCTGCTCGATAGGAAGTCCGCCAGGTCTTACAACTCTACCAGTTGCTTCATAGATCAGTACAACTTCATCTCCCATAGGATATACCTCATCCAGAAGATGGATGCGCATTCCAGGGAATTCTTCAATATGCTGTTTCAGAGCATTTACTGTCTGAACATAAGATTTCTTAATTCCAATGATTGCTTCAGAGGCGCCTACTGTCTCCTGAACCATATGGAATGTTTTCATAATTTCGTATGCGTGCTTCTCTAATAACTGTCTATGTAATTTCAGTAAAGGTTCGCACTCTGCACAGTTCATAAGAATGGTATTCGCCTTGTCTGTCAGCTTCATATATGTAGGGAATCCTGCACCACCGGCACCAACTACACCATTCTCCTGTATAATATTCTGTAATTCTTTGATATCCATGGCGTTACTCCAATCCTGCACCGTCATCAATGATACCTACAATGGCAGCATCTACCGGTGCTGTTTCTACGCCGCAGCCAATTCTTGCCGCGCTTCCTTGTGCCACCAATACATATTCTCCGATTCCTGCACCGATAATATCGATTGCAACAATCTGGCTGAGGTCACCTTTCATGTGATGAACCGGTTCCACGATCATAAACTTATTGCCGATCAGCTTTTCGTTTTTTCTTGTGGAAACAACGCTTCCTACTACCTTGCCAACTATCATGTGAACCTCCAAATTTCTCTTACATTACTTTATAATTGTAACTGTATTGCCTGTGGCAATTTTTGCTGCATTTGCTTCATCTGTATCAATGTGCATCTCCAGTGTAAAGCTGTCGTCTACACGGATCTTCACCTGATTGAAAATAGTTCCTCTCTCATTGTCTGCCTTAACAGAAACGATATCTCCATCCTTCACGCCGGCTGCCTGTGCATCCTTCGGGGACATGTGGATGTGACGCATTGCTACGATACATCCCTCTTTCAGATAGATCGCACCTTTCGGTCCGACAATTGCAATAGGAGCACTTCCCTTAACATCTCCTGACTCACGTACCGGTACTTTCATACCAAGCTTGATGGCGTCTGTAGCAGATACCTCAACCTGGGATGCCTTACGGACCGGTCCAAGAATGCGTACATTCTCAATGGCACGAAGCTTCAGTCCAACGATCGTAACAGTCTCGTTGGAAGCAAACTGTCCGCCCATAAGCTCTTTCTTCTTCGTAAGCTGATATCCAGGTCCAAACAAAGCTTCTACATGTTCCTGTGTCAGGTGGATGTGTCTTGCGGAAACCCCGATCGGCACCATGAAGCCATTGCCTTTTTCTTCTTTTTTATTAAGAGCATCCAGCACCATTCTGGTGATCAGCTCAACATTATTAGTTTCCAAAAGTACACCCGCTTTCTATCCACCAAATGGCTGTACAGACGGTCAGCATATCTGCCGCCTTTACAGCCACTTTGTGGGAACTTTTATTTTACTTATTTCAGAACTGGAAGGATTTTCTCAACATCTGTATGAGGTCTCGGAATTACGTGTGTAGCTACAAGCTCTCCAAGTCTGGATGCTGCTGCGCTTCCGCTCTCAACTGCAGATTTAACTGCTCCAACATCTCCACGAACCATAACAGTTACAAGACCGGATCCGATCTTCTCTGTTCCAACTAATGCAACGTTAGCTGCTTTACACATCTGGTCAGCTGCCTCGATAGCTGCTGTAAGTCCTCTGGTTTCTACCATTCCTAATGCTTCCTGTGTCATGATTTTTTCCTCCTTATGATCTGCTGTTTTCTCAGCTTCTATATGTTTGTTCTCAATACTCTTTACTTCTGCTGCAGTAGTCTTAGGCTCTTCAGTCTTCACTTCTGCTGCTTTTGCTCTGGTTGTTCTGGCCGTTCTTCTTGGAGCGGCTGCCTTTTTAGGGGCTGCTTTTTTCGCTGTCTCTTTCTTTTCTTCGTCAGCCATTATTCATCCCCCTTTTTCTTTTTCCATCGACTTGCGCTTAACTCCACCATTTTGACGATTTCCTCATGGGGATTGGCAATTACTGCATAGCTTGCCGGTTTCTTGATGGCCTGTGTCGCCGCTGCTTCTACAGCCTCGGTAACAGCTGCCACATCGCCTTGTACAATAATGGTCACCAGTCGTCCGCCCAGCTTACGCTCCCATGACGCCAGCTCAACGTCTGCCGTTTTACACATGATGTCCAGGGCATCCATAGCCGCTACAACACCTGTGATTTCAATAAAACCATATGATTTACTCATGAGCGAACTCCTTTTAGTTCATTAGATGCTTGGAAGGATCTTCTCCACATCTGTATGAGGTCTTGGGATTACGTGTGTAGCTACAAGCTCTCCAAGTCTGGATGCTGCTGCGCTTCCACTCTCAACTGCTGCTTTAACAGCTCCAACATCACCGCGAACCATAACAGTTACAAGACCGGATCCGATTTTCTCTGTACCAACCAGTGTAACCTCTGCTGCTTTTGTCATTGCATCTGCTGCCTCGATTGCAGCTGTAAGTCCTCTGGTCTCTACCATTCCTAAAGCTTCCTGTGCCATAATGAATTCCTCCTGAATTATCTCAACTTTTCAAGTACGCTCCAGCGTACTTGCTGTGAGGTACCTGTCATGCTCCGCATGACTGTTCGTTCTTATTATAGACGTATTTCCACTGGTTAGCAATAACTATTCCTTGTCCAGTGCGCTGATTTTCAGCATTTTTTGTGTACCGGGTTCCGGATTTGGTATTACGTAGTGCTGTACCACACCGGTCATACTCTCTGCTACTCTGATTCCCGCTTCCACAGCTTCTGTTACATCAGACACGCTTCCGCGGAACTTGATGCAGACAAGGAGCGGTACCGGCAGACTGTCCGCATTTGCAGGTTTATTTTTATCAAAAACCTCCAGATGGACATTTGCTGCCTTGCAGCCGGCGTCGGCCGCCACAAATGCTGTTGCCAGTCCGAACACCTCCAAGATTCCTACAGCTTCTGCCATCTTGATTCTCCTTTATCCGGCAATTATTTATTTACAACTGCGATCTTAAGACCGGTCATTGCAAGGTTCTTCTTTAATGCTTCATTGATCTCCTCAAGCGGATACTTGTCTGTGATCAGTTCAGACATTGGAAGTCCGATTGCGTTTGCTCTCTTAAGGAAGTCAAATGTTGTAACGTAATCTCTTAAGGTGTATACCCAGGAGCCTACGATTGTGATCTCTTTGGAGCAGATGTCAAAGTGCGGGTTGATTGTAGCATCTCCACCATTGATGAAGAAACCAAGCTCGCAAAGACCGCCGCCGTTGCGGATAAATTTGTAGATGTTTGCATGAGCAACAGGTGATCCTGTGCACTGGAATGCAAAGTCTGCAAGATGTCCGCCGAACTGATCCTTAACAGCCTCAGCAAGTGCTTCGATTCCTTTGTGCTCCATGAAGTTTACGCTCATGGTAGCGCCCATTCTCTTAGCGAAATCAAGACGCTGCTGATTTCCATCTACTGCGCAGATGTTCTCGATACCCATGGTACGAAGAACTGCGATGCAGATAAGACCGATTGGTCCGCATCCCTGTACAACAACTCTGCTGTTGAAACGAAGGATACCAGTTGTTTTTGCTCTCTCAACTGCATGTACAAGAACTGCACATGGCTCGATCAGAATACGGGAATCCAGATCAAGATCACTTACATTGAAGAATGTGCTTCCGAACTCTCCACCTCTGATGAAGATGTAATCGGAGAACCATCCGTTCAGATGAACATCATCATCTGGAAGAAGTCCGTATACATCAGCTCCGCCAACGTTTTTCTTGTTCAGGTCGAACATTGTAATCTCAGGATCATCCTTGAAGATCATACATGTAACAACTTTATCACCGATCTTAACCGGTTTTCCAGCTGTATCTGTCTTAACGTTCTTACCCATAGCAACGATCTCACCAGTTCCCTCGTGTCCAAGTGCAACCGGGATCAGATTAAATGGGTCTCTCTTAAACTCATGTGCATCAGTACCGCAAACGCCGCAGCCTTCAACTTTAACAAGGATGTCGTCGTCACCTATTTCTGGGATCGGGTACTCTTTGATATCAAAATGTTCTTTCTCTGTAAGAACTGCAACGTGTGCGGTTTTCGGGATAGCGCCTGCCGGTGCAGCAGAAGGTGCTGCAGCTGGTGCAGCTGCTGCCGGAGCAGTTCCTGCCATTCCTGCAAGAACCTGTTTTACGATTTCTTCGATATTTACGTTATTCATATCCATTTTTTATGTTCCTCCTGTCAGCGAATGCAAAGGCTGTCTGCCATTACGCAACGTCTTCTCTTTGTGAATGTGCTTGCGCTTGTAAGTCCCTCACCAGTACGGCTGGCAATGGTGAATGTGCAGTAGCCTTCTCCACCAAATCCCAGAGCCGCATAAGATGGTGCGTTCTTAACAAGGATTGCGGTGTCGATTGCTTTCGCATATTTGGTGATATTGTCAATGTTCTTGGAATGAATGTGTGCAGAGTGGCGGTTGCCATGTTCAAGCCATACAGCCTGCTCTACTGCATCATCAAAATCTTTCGCTCTTACCATACCAAGAATTGGCATCATAAGCTCTGTAGCGATAAGTGGATGTTCCTTCGGGCCTTCGAATACGATGCAGCGGATATTTGCAGGAGCATTAACTCCGATCATGGAAAGTAATGTTCTTGCATCACGTCCAACACATTTACGATTCAGCTTGCCGCCAGCAAGAACAGTCTCAACAAGCTTGTCCTGTTCTTCTTTGGAAGCCAGATAGCAGTCATTCTCACTTACCAGATAATGCATAAGCTCATCTGCGATAGAAGCAACTGCAACGATTTCCTTCTCTGCAATACAAGGAAGGTTGTTATCGAATGTACATCCATTTACAATATCCTGTGCAGCTTTTCTAATATCAGCTGTCTCATCTACAACTGCCGGTGGATTACCTGCGCCAGCACCGATTCCACGTTTTCCAGAGGAAAGAACTGCTGTAACAACGCCAGGGCCGCCTGTTGCTGCGATAAGCGGGATATCTTTATGTTTCATCATGATATTGCTTGTCTCTAATGTAGGTTTCTCTACTGTAACTGCGATATTGTCCGGACCGCCAGCTTCCAGGGAAGCTTCGTTCAGAAGGTTGATCGCATAAATAGAGGTCTTGATTGCTGCCGGATGCGGGTTGAATACAACTGTATTTCCACCAGCCAGCATACCGATTGTATTACACAGAATGGTCTCACTTGGGTTGGTACACGGAGTAATCGCTCCGATCACACCAAACGGTCCCATCTCGATCAGAGTCAGTCCTCTGTCGCCAGACCATGCGGTAGTGCTGAGATCTTCTGTACCTGGGGTCTTATCTGCTACCAGATGATGTTTCAGGATCTTATCTCCTACATTTCCCATTCCGGTCTCATCAACACCCATACGTGCAAGGATTTCTGCATTTTCTTTAGTCTTTCTACGAATGCAGGTAATAATTTTTTCTCTCTGGTCCAAGGACATTTTCCGAACGATCTTCTGGGATGCCTTTGCAGCCTCGATAGCTTCGTTCATATCTTTGAAAATTCCATGTTTACCGGCCGGAGCGTCTGCAATCTGCATTTTTGCCATTACTTCCTGTACAATATCCTGTACCATGCTCTCGCTGATTGGCATGAGATTGTTCCTCCTTTAAGGTCACCTGCAGCTGTCCTGATTACAGCTACAGGTATTTATTCTATATTATTTCAGTCCTAACTGAGCCATAACCTGTTTGGTGATCTTAGCTACTAACTCTGCGTCTGCATTAGCAGTGTCAGCTGCAGGAGCATCACTTCCACCTACGAAATCATACTGATATCCTGGGAACTGTTTGTAGTCCTCGTTGTGGCATGCGCCGCCGCAGTTGTGGCAGTTCAGGCCGTCTTTGTTCTGACAGAGGTTTGCAGGATGTTTTCCAGGCATACCGAATTTACGACGGATCTCATAAAGTTTCTTAATGTTCTCTTTATCGAATTCCTTCGGGCCGCCGAGAAGCTTGCTCTGATACAGAAGCTGTGCATAGAACTCTACAGATTCCATCTTCATGTATGCAGCGTTCAGATCTGTGCTCCATGTAAGAGCTCCGTGGTTCTCAAGAAGAACAGCATCGAAATATGGAAGATATTTCTCAAGGTTATCCGGAATCTCCATTGTAGAAGGTGTACCGTACTCAGCGATCGGAACGCATCCAAGAGCGATAACTGCCTCTGGCATGATCGGCTGTGTAAGCGGGATACCTGCGATAGCGAAGGAAGTTGCATAAATCGGATGAGCATGTACAACAGATCCTACATCAGGTCTCTTCTCATATACTCTCATATGCATCTTGATCTCAGATGATGGTTTGAATCCCGGGTTAGCCTGAAGAACATTTCCCTTAGCATCTACTTTACAGATGAACTCTGGAGTCATGAAGCCTTTGGATACACCAGTAGGTGTGCAAAGGAACTCGTTGTCATTAAGCTTTACAGAGATGTTACCATCATTTGCAGCAACCATGTTACGGTTATAGATTCTTCTTCCGATGTCGCAAATCTGTTTTTTGATTTCGTATTCGTTTACCATGCTTTTTTCCTCCTTAAGCACATTCAGGTACGGCGGATTATGTAATTTATAGTACCGCACCGGGTAACTTATCATGGCTGGACATAGCTAGCCTGTTACTTTTTTGGTTATGTTGTAAGTTTACACCATTCCACATCATAAGTCAAGGTTTTTCCGTTGTTTTGTGTTGTTTTGTGTGGAATTTTCAGAGAGTTAATATGTTGTTTTTCGTGGTTTTCCATCTTCTTCCCAGGGCATTACATCCCCTTCTTCTCTGAGATACTCCAGGATTTCCGGAACTCCTTCCTGCAATTTAGAATCCACATAAAAAATCTTCCTGCACCCGGCAAGCTGCAGCCAGGAAGCAGCCAGTTTCACATTTGCGCCAGGATTATGAATCTTAGTGACAATTCCAATCACCTCACGATTCGCCATGCAGGTAATACAGGGTGGAAAAAGGCAATACGGCTCTATAGCAGAAACCAGCAGTCCTACCACATCGGATTCATATGTATACAACGCCAGGGCGTGCCCCAGCCCCTTGGTCTGGGCATACTCTCCTGGCGTATCCACGATCACATCAAAATTATTCACATATTGGGTTTTATGATAATGTATTTTTTCTCCGCGAAGTGCCTGGGTCAGGGTTGTCTTCCCAGCCTCACTGCGGCCGATCAGAACCAGTTTCTTCATATTTTATCAGGTCCTTGTAATAGGGCATAAAGTAAAGCCCAGTTTATTTCCTACATAGTCCAGGATTGCGCTGGTAGAAGCCTCCACCTCAGAAACCGTACCTGTGATAATCAGGCTGCCGCTGAAACGGTCTACAAATCCAAGTTCGATCCCCGAAGACTTCATCGCAATATCTGCCATAATGATAGCAGTCTCTGCAGGACTAACCGTCATAATGCCAATTGCTGCTCTTGAATAGTCCAGGGATGGATCCAGCCCAAGTTTGGTATAAAGAATCTTATCCGGATTCGCAATGATATGCGCCAGGGAAATCTGCTTGCCAGGCACAAGTTCCTGTACGATACGCTGTTTCATTTCCGGAGACATATTATCTGTATATCCTATTTTTTCCTCCTGTCAAAAGCTTTCAGAATTTCTTTTTCTATATATACGATTATAACGTTCTCTTTCGAAAGTGTCAACAAAATGCAACATATATTCCCCCGTTTTGTGTGGTTTTTCCTGTGTTTTAATGTTGTTTTTATTTGTTTTCTTTCGTTTTTATAAATTTACAGTTGACAGTCATTTGCTGCTCTGTCATACTAAAATCAATAATATCTCTGCGCATATGCAGAGATAAACGCTACTACTCCAGGCATGTACATTGCCTGCTATAACAGGAGATGATTTTATGTATCTTTCCGATATACACACTCATTCCATTGCCAGCGGTCACGGTACAGTCTGTACCATCAGTGACATGGCAAAAGCCGCTGCCCGGAAGAATCTGAAGCTGCTGGGAATCACCGATCATGGGCCGGCAACTCTTGCAGCCGGTACCTCATCTTATTTCCGCAGCCTGACTTATTCCCCGAAGAAGCGCTTCGGAGTGGAATTATTATATGGAATCGAACTGAACATTCTTGATATTAATGGAACGGTAGATCTAAACCAGGAACTGCTTGATAAATTAGACTATGCCATTGCCAGCATGCATTATCAGAATTTCCGTCCCCTGACCTGTGAGGGAAATACCACAGCTTTTCTTAATGTAATGAAAAATCCTGTAGTAAAAATTCTTGGACACATTGACAATACCCAGTATGACTTAGATTATGAAACAATCATAAAAGCTACCAGTGACAATGGAGTTATCCTGGAAATCAACGAAGCCTCCCTTGCGCCATATGGATACCGGGGTGATACCCGTGCTAACTGCGCACAAATTCTGAAATACTGTCGCAAATACCTGGTTCCTATCGTGTTATCCAGTGACAGTCACGGCGTGGGACACATCGGTGATTTTACTTATGCAGCTGATTTTGTTCACGAAGCAATGTTTCCGGAAAGCCTGATTCTCAATAATCAGATTCCGAAATTGAAAATGATGTTAAGCATACGCTAGAGTATGTTTGAAAAAGGCTTTCTGCAAGATGTGCGTCACAATTTGTGGGAGATTTTGTCTGATTGAGGGAAGCGTAGCGGGCTACGCTGACTGAAAGAGGGCAAAATATACCGCAAAGTGGGGCGTGCAGATTGCAGGAATGATTTTTCAAACAGGCTCTAGAGTGTGTTAAAAAAGGCTTTCTGCAAGATGCACACTCTGGTGCACTACTCTTCTCTTACTTTTTTCATAAGGTCTGCCAGCTCCTGATATTTGCCGGTCACATAGCCATAATTTTTCCGTTTGTGAGGGAGCTGGCAATTGGTGCAGTCTTTAAAACCTTTTTCATTGTAGCGGAAATTTCCACCGCACTTATCTCCCAATGCATAAAGCGGGCAATAACAGAAAAGGCAGTTAAAATCTTCCGAATCCGCCCCTTTATGGCAGGGGAAAAACTCACATTTCTTATGACTGAAATAAGAATACTCTTTATCTTCCCAATATTTTTTTTCCATAATTTTCTTCTCCTTCTATCGGGTTCCAACATTTTGCCGGAACCCAAGCTTATAAAAAGGTAAAAAAATAACCGCTTACGCGGTCTCACATTCTCATAATATTTCAAATCATCACTTCTAAGAGGGAGCGATGCTACTCCGGGGTAGAATATGATCCGTTCATATATACGCGGAGGGAACGGTTTCATCCGAAGTAGTATCGCCTGCCATTTAATCTGTATAATTCTTCTGAACAGGCGATATTCCATAAAAAATGTCCACTCATAAAAGCGGACAACATCTCAGGGCTGCGGATTCCCTAAAACTGGTTGTTACACTTTCATCGGAAGTTTAACCTCGCCATACCAAGCAGGTTTCCTGGCTCCAGGATCATCGCTTCATCTCCCCTTCTCATGCAGCTGCACAATGGACTCTGAGACTCGCTCCTCTGTTACAGTGACCGGATCACTCAGGTTTCTCACCTGATTCCCTCTTTCTGCCAGCTCATAGCTGTCAGCACTTAATATGTTCAATATGGAATTATACTGACATCATAGTACCACCGGTCACTGCTTCTGTCAACCCTTCACAGGAAATTTTTGTTATTTTTTTATCACGATTCAATCACAAATTTAAATTCCACCCTCTAAGCAAAATTTAGTCTTACAAATTGAAATTCACTTTTGTATTTCTGTAATTTCTCTTATTTTAGAGATCAGCACATTTGCGGTCTTTTCATGTGATTTATGTCCCGGATGCTGTCTCGATCCGAATTCACCAGCAAAAGTATCCGGAAGTTTTACAAATTCCACTTTCTCATCCTTTGATTTTTCTTTATAGTTCCGGACTGCTTCTTCCAATACAGGCAAGATTACATCTCCAAGCATTCCGTAGCACCATATAATATAGCTTTTGGGGTTACAGGCTCTTATTTTTTTCAAAAACTCCTCTGCTGCACGTTCCACTTTTTCCAGATTCTTCGCGCCCATACCATCATTGGTTCCCAGATTTACAATAATTACATCTGGCTGGAATTTCTGAAAATCCCATTTTTCAAAGGCTCCCAGATGCTCATTTTGTGTTCCGTTTAGAAGGCCGCACACTTGATCATAATATAAGGGAATCGCCTGCTGTTCATTGCCTTCCCAGGAACAGAAAATACCCCAGCCGCTCTGGCTTATGCAGTTATACACAGCGCCAAGTTCTTTTGCCACCATATAAGCATAATTATCCACAGCATTAAAGCAAAATGAATTCCAGGTCATCTCAGACCCGGCACCACTGCCGCCTTCCCCAGAAGTAATACTGTCTCCGATCACTTCTATCTTTAACCTTGGTTCTTCAAGGGGATAAAAATCACCATCCGTTTCTATTTCTAATACCTGAAGCAATGTTTTTTCATCTGTGGGAAATGCCGGTGTATCACGAAGCAGTTTTACATTTCTAACCTTATCACCTTCCATATTGCGGAAAAGGCAGATCCGCTGCTCCCCTTTATTTAGCATAAGGCGCTGACTTATGGCGCCATCCACGATAATGTCCACCCAGGGCTCAAATATTTCGTAATCAGAATATACTTTGACCCATATTTCTGTTGCCCTCACATTCATTTCAATTCCAGATGCATTCCAGAATAAAGTGACCGGTTCCAGACTTCCATTTGTCCTGCCAAGTACTCTTAAGTATGGAACCTCTTTCATCAGATATTTTTTCAGCATGTTTTCTCCTTCCTGTACCATCCTAGAAAATCTTCTTTTTATTACTATACGACTTTTTCTTTGGTATTTCCATAGGGTGTATATCACAATCTGTGTAAAGCCTTTTTAACGTCCCGAAACTTTACATCGTATTTTACAAAAAGCCCTCCCGGATCAATCCGGAAGGGCCCATATTTTCAATTATTCAGACTACACAAGACGTCTTACAGAAGTAATGGTTCTGTATGCAGCATTATCACTGATCTTGATTCCGTCTCTGGAATTAGATGCATGTACAATCTGTCCATTTCCCATATAAATTGCAACGTGTCCACCATAACAAATCAGATCACCTGGCTGAGCATCCGCATAAGATACTTCATATCCGGCGTTCTGCTGCTCATAGGAAGTTCTCGGAAGACTTACGCCAAAGTTTGCATATACGCTCTGTACAAAGCCGGAACAGTCAGCACCATTGGTAAGGCTTGTTCCGCCCCACACATATGGATTACCAACAAACTGTGTGGCATAATCTACTACAGAAGAACCTGATCCAGAATAGCTGCTGGAACTACTAGATGAGCTTGAAGAAGTCTCTGAGGAATCATAGTCTACAGTATTCTCTGTATCGATCACATTGCCATACTCATCATATTCATAATCGGAAGAACCATCAGAAGAGCTATCACCAGAACCGCTTATAACATTTCCATCCTCGTCATATTCAACATTCTCTGATGAATCATCATATTCTCCGTTCTCTTCCGCCTCCTGTGCTGCAGCTGCTGCGGCAGCCTCTACCTCAGCCTGGCGTCTTGCCTCTTCTTCAGCTGCGATACGTTCTGCTTCAAGCTGCTCAATCTCAGCCTGCTGCTCTGCCAGAAGATTTGCATACTCGGTAGCCTGCTGCTGTGCATATGCGATCTCATTCTCACAATCAGCGCTATTTGCACGGGTCACATCCAGCTGATACTGAAGATTGGACTGCTGTGCTTCGTACTCTTCTTTCATAGTCTCGAAATCAGCCTTCTCCTGCTCATACTGGCTCTCCAGCTTCTGAACCTCTTCAATTGTTCTTGCATATTTCTGAAGGCTCTCTCTGTCCTGCTCATACATCTGCTGTGTATACTCTGCTCTGGTAAGAAGGTCTGCAAGGTTATCCGCATTAAGCATCATCTGGAACCATGCATTGTTCCCACCTTTTTCGTAAAGGTACTGGATACGCTTCTTCATGGCACTGTACTGTTTATCTTTCGCATTCTGTGCCTTCGTCAGGTCGCCTTTTGTTTTCTCAATCTCTGCTTCCTTGGAAGCGATATCATTCTCAAGAGTCTGAATGGAAACCATTACATTTACAAGATCAGAATTCAAGGATTCGATCTGGCTCTCAAGCTGTTGTTTCTGCTCCCACAAAGCACTCATACGCTCATATGTAGCATCCAGCTGCTGGCTTGTCCAAGCCTGCTCTTCTCTTAAGTCACTCTCACGGTCAGCCATTACTCCGACTGTCTGTGAGCCGCACATTAAAATTGCCAGTGTCAGACATACAATTCTTTTCTTCATGTTTCATCACCCTCGTTAATCTTTTTGATAATCTAAATAGCTCAATTTGTAATATGTTTGCAATATTTTCTTCAACCTTGCTACATATTAGCACACCTTTGAAAAGATTTCAACCCTAAATTGCAATAAATTTTAAATTTCTGTAACATTTCGTAACATTTAGTTTCGTATCCATCAAAAAAAGAAACCCACACTTATGCAGGTTTCCTTTCTTATATTGATTCTTTCATGTTTTTATAAGTTGTTATATCCGGCTTCTTATATACTCTTTATTTTCCAAACAGGTCATACAAGATCTGATCTGCGGTCTTATTACCATAACCGTCTGGATCTGAGAGTACATTGCTGTTCCATCTAAGGAAATTACCATTACGAATGTAATTTCCGACAGATGTATGATAATCAAAAATATTATATCCAGCATACATAGCCATATATTTCTTCGCCAACGCCACTGCCTGGCTGGAATAATTGCCAGTCGGGGTCGTTGTTCCAGAGATCTGTACACCAGCCTGTGGAGTGGAGTGCACGATTACAACGCTCTTATCACTGCACTGTCCGATAACGATCCAGGTATGACCATCATTATATCCAATATCACCAGGCTTCAATGTCCAGCCATTCTGGGACAGATAGGACTGGCTGACAATACTTCCCCAGCCTTTTCCTGAATAATAGCTGCCGATTTCACCAGATACTACTGTATATCCATATCCAACTCCAGACTTTGTCTGCATCACCTGATAAGCAGACCATCCAACAAAGCCAGAGCAGTCAAAGCCTTTCGCTCTATTTGATGTGGAAAGATCACGATAATTATTGTAATTATACCCAGATGGATTAGAGGACCACTTATTATACCAGTCTGTCATGGTCTGGCTCAGACCTTTTCTTGTGGAATCATTCCAACCGCCGCCCCATACATAGAGTGCTTTTCCAACTGGCTGAAGAGCTCCAAGCAGATAATTCTTAATCGTCTTGCTGCCAGTATTGGTACTCGGAAGCGGATCGTCTTTCTTTTCGCCCAGACAGATACCTGTGCTGGAGAATTCGTATTTCACTCCGTCTATGGTCTGGATACCAGTATACATTGCACCGGTAGACTTATCAAAGTAATACTTCGTTCCTTTGTCTTTATTCTCTACCCAGCCGGTAGCCATCGCTCCTGTGCCGCTGTAGAAATAATATGTAACATTATTAATTGTTTTAAATCCGACCGCCATAATACCATTGGTAGCTGTGGATGAAGTAGTCTGGAAATACCGCTTCACTCCTGATGAGCTGGTCAGCCAGCCATTGGCCATGATTCCTGTCTTAGAGAAGTAACGGGTATTTCCTTTACTGTCTTTCACAAATCCGGTGGCTGCAACGCCTGAATTGGAATAAAGGTAATATGTCTTTCCCCCCAGCTTCAACCACTTGGTCTTCATATATCCTGTGGATGGGGCAAAATATCTTCTCTGGCCCTTGGAATTTTTCAGCCAGCCCGTTACCATGACACCCGCCTTGCTGGTGAAATAACGTTTTCTTCCCTTACTGTCCTTTACCCAGCCTTTTACCTGGACTCCGGTAGATTTATTAAAATAATATTTCTTTCCGTTTAAGGTCAGCCAGCCTTTTACTTTCTTTCCCTTTGAGTTATAGTAATATGTTTTTCCATTTACTGTACGGAAGCCTGTCTTCTTCGCTGCCTGTACTTCATGTGATGTAGCATGACATGTAAAGCCGGCTGCCATGAGCATCATAAGCAGCATAACACTCCATAATCTGAACTTTTTGCATTTGCTTTGCATACTTACCTTCCTTTTTAACTGTTTTCGTTATTTTTGTCACAAGTTTTACAAAGTTGTTACATCTTTATGTAGTTTATTATATTACAGATTAAGCTTACCGTCAACATCAAAGTAAAACTCTGTAAGATTTGCACAATATTTTGGTAACCATTCAGAGCCATGCAAATTCCTATAGCAAAAAAGGACAGTCTCCATACAAATACAGAAACTATCCTCTTTCTCGTCTGTTACATGCCTATCAGAAATTATAACAGATGTTTTCTTAATTCTTCTCCACTCTGGGCACTTAAATATGCAGGTGCCACATCAAATACGGTCTTGCAGCCCTTCTGTCCTTCCTGGTTCATACGGTATGCAGCCCTTGCATAAGCTACGATCACAGAAGAAGTAAACTCCGGATTGGAATCAAGTTTCAGACTGTATTCGATCACATGGCTGTTCTCATCATTCCAGCCAGTCTTACCTGTACGAATCACAAAACCGCCATGCGGAATTCCACTATGGTCACGTTTCAGCTCTTCTTCAGAGATGAAATGTACTGTGGTATCATATTCATCAAAGTAGTTCGGCATTGTCTTGATCTCGTTTTCGATTCTTGCAAGATCAGCGCCTTCCTCTGCTACTACAAAGCACTCTCTTGTATGCTTCTCTCTGGTCGTAAGCTCCGGATTCTTACCACTTCTTACAGCCTCCAGTGCAGATTCAACCGGAATTGTGTACTGCTTACCGTCTTTTACACCTTTGATACGGCGGATAGCGTCAGAATGTCCCTGGCTTACACCTTTTCCCCAGAATGTATAATCTTTACCGTTCGTCAGGATTGCATTTGCATACATACGGTTCAGGGAGAACATTCCCGGGTCCCAGCCTACAGAAATAATACCAACATGTCCGTTCTCAGAAGCTGCTTTATCCACATTTGCAAAGTGCTCTGGAATTTTCTTATGGGTGTCAAAGCTGTCTACCACATTAAACCACTGCGCATATTTCGGAGTCTGCTCTGGCAGATCAGTAGCACTTCCTCCGCAAAGGATCATGACATCGATCTGATCTTTCATCTTCTCTGCATCATCTACGGAATACACCTTAGCTGTCTTGGTCAGGATCTGAACTGTCTCAGGATCACGACGGGTAAATACTCCTACCAGTTCCAGATCAGGGTTATGTTTGATTGCACATTCTACTCCACGTCCCAGGTTACCATATCCCAGGATACCAATACGAATACTCATTATCTGATTCCTCCTATACCACCGCACACCGTTCTTTGGCTTCCTTTAAAGCTATCCCTGCGGTATCTATATCTGTTTCACGCTTTAACAGTTTAATACGTCTCAGTTTTCTTGTCAATTATTTTTTAATTACAAAATATTCCAATATGTTCTTTACCCAGATCAGCAGCAAAGTACCCCGCTACCCGGGCAACACATTCCGCAAACTGCATTTGCCAGACAAAGCTTCAGACACATATCATCACCAGCTACCGGCATCCCACCAAATGGTCCCTGCTGTGTCTCATACCAGCTTCCGCCGCCTTCCATCCGGTTCAACAGCATACGATACTGCTGATTTCCCGGCTCCAGCCTCACTGCTTCTCGGATGTGTTCCAGCGCCCTTACATTATTTCCCAAACCCATATTTGCCATAGAAGAAAGATAATACCATTCTCCGTTTTTCTGGGAAAGGGAATTCAGCACATTCATCGCCTCCTGATAATGCCCGCTCTGGACAAAATTCGCTGCAGCGCGCCTGCGGACGCTCTCCTCATCCTCATAAGTGCTCTGACGCTGTTGTCCGCCAAAGCCGCCAAACCCACCATATCCATAGCTGCCATAGCCGCCAGAAGAACCTCCGGTACTTCCATACTCCCTTTCTTTCATGATCTGTTCGTATGCCTGCTGTACCTCTTTAAACTTCTCTTCAGCCTGATCTTTGTTAGGGTTATTGATATTGGCATCCGGATGATATTTCCGGCTCAGCTTTCTATATGCCTTTTTTATTTCTTCATCTGTCGCATTTCGGGAAACTCCCAGTACGCTATATGGATCCAACATGTTCTTTCTCCCGTTCTTCCCTGCGTTTCCTGCTCACTTCCTCAAAGCGGCACCACACGCCGGAATATAAAATGTTCCGAAGAATATCCCCATATTTAATAATAGGAAGCTTCTCGAATTCTCTACAGGTTTCCGCCATCATCATCATGAGAATCTGACGTACTTCCTCATCAAACCCTTCCATTGTATATTTTTTTGCGAAAGGATTGTAATCGTTATTTTTCACATCCTCTTCCACATCGTCATATGCGTCCAGAAGATAGATGAATTTTCCAAGATAGAAGCCCATTCTGCGAAGGCTTCTCTCCCACTCATCCTGCCGGCAGGCCAGAATCTCCTCCATAATATGTCCAAAAATTCCGGACATCCTGTCAATATCTGTTTCCCCTTCTTTTTCCAAGGCGGAAAGCTCATCCAAAAGCTCTACGATTCGCTTTGCCTTACCAGGGTACTGTTCTAAAAGATGTTTATTTTTCCCCTCAAGCAGCTTAGCATAGCCAAGCTTAACATACTTCCTGTCGTCATTCCAGTCATCCAGACATTTATAATAAGTAAGAATCACATTCATGTCCGCACAGTACTCTGTCATAACATTTTTTCTTACTGTCTGCTTTCTCACCGGATGAAGAACGCACCTGGTAGTACCTTTATATGTCTTCGGCTCATACAAGCCAGAAAGAAGCAGAATCACAAAGGTCATATCGTAACTTAACGTAATCTGACCGGAAATCCCATATCTCTCACGCAGTTCCCTGCAAAGTCCACAATAAAAGGATCTGTACAGGTCAAAATCCTTCATCTTTATTTCTGGCTTATTCATTACGATATATCCAAACATATCAGCGCCTCTTTATAAATTTCGTATGACACTTAGGGCATTCAATCTCCACTTTCTTGAAGCTGCCCCTTGGAATACGGATCTTCTGGCCACACCCGGGACAGGTATAGATATGATAGTCTTTACGCTGTCTCAGTATCTGCTTCTCTTTATCTACACGCACTCTGAATTTAGCTGAATACTGTAAATACTTTTGATTCTCCTGATAGCGTTTGGAGATATTTTTGGAAAAAATCCTGAAATAAGTATATACGATTGCAGCCATCCCAAACAGATCCAGAAATGGCCCAATTCCACTTCTGGTTCCGGTAAACAACGTAAGCACAATCGCTACCAATGCCACTCCCATCGTAAATCTGGAAAACTGATCTACTCCGTTACGCCCCTGCATAAACCTCATAAATTTTTCTTTCAATAAAATGCCTTCTTTCTTCAGTTCCTGTCTGACTTTCTGACAGGTTTCTCATTTTCTTACTATGAAAGTCCTGTGCGGCAGCGCCAATGGCAGGTCGCAATCGACTTTCATTCATAGTAATGTCCGCGTAAGCAGACATGTCCGTTTCGTATCTATCTGTCACTACATACCTGGAAAATATAAAACTTCAGATAATAGGACTCATCCGCAGACCACAGGATCGGATGATCCGGTGCCTGGGTACGGTATTCCACCTGGCGGAGACGCTTATGCACATTCTTCGCAGCCTGTCCAATGGTCTGGGTGAACAGCTCATAATCCATGAAATGGGAGCAGGAGCAGGTGGCAAGAAAACCGCCATCTTTAACCAGCTTCATAGCACGCAGATTGATCTCACGGTATCCCTTCACCGCATTCTTAATGGAACTTCTTGACTTGGTAAACGCCGGAGGATCCAGAATGACCACGTCATATTTCTCCCCTTTCTCCTCCAACTCCGGGAGAAGATCGAATACATCCTCACAGATAAATTTCACAGAATCAGAAAGTCCGTTTAAAGCCGCATTGGCTGTAGCCTGGTCTACTGCCAGCTGTGACGCATCTACTCCTGTTACTTCCTTCGCGCCGGCATAGCCTGCATTTAGTGCAAAAGACCCGGTATGAGTGAAGCAATCCAGAACTCTCGCACCCTTGCAAAGCTTCTGAATCGCCAGACGATTGTATTTCTGATCCAGGAAGAATCCAGTCTTCTGGCCATCTTTTACATCCACCTGATATTTCACACCATTTTCCACAATTTCTACCAGAGTCGGGAATTCTTCGCCGATAAATCCTTTATATGGTTCCATGCCTTCCTGCTTACGGACCTTTACATCACTTCGCTCATAAACGCCCCGAATCTGGATTCCATCTTCTGCCAGTACCTTCTTCAGAAGCTCTACCAGCATTTCCTTATAGCGGTCGATTCCAAGTGCAAGTGACTGTACCACCAGCACATCTGAAAATTTATCCACAATGAAGCCCGGAAGGAAATCCGCCTCTCCAAAGATCACTCTGCAGCTTGAAGTATCTGTCACCTTCTTGCGATACTCCCAGGCATCCCGCACTCTTTTCCCGAAAAATTCCTCATCAATCACAGTGTTCTCATCTCTGGAAAGAAGACGTACCACAATCTTGGAATTCGTATTGATAAATCCTCTTCCCAAGGGATATCCGTCAAAATCATGAACCAGTACAATATCTCCATTTACGAAGCTTCCCATAATAGAAGCTATTTCATTATCAAAAATCCACATACCGCCGGATTTTAAAAGCCGTCCCTCTCCCTTTTTCAGGGTTACTACTGCCAGACTCATAACAATTCTCCTTATGTTTTGCGATTTAGGTAACATTGTAGCACACAATGCCTCAATTTACCAGCTTTTCCAAAGGTTCCAGACAAAAGTCACAAAATTTTCATTAATCTTAAAATTTTATAAATTTACAATATAACAGGAGTCCAAAATCCTTTAACCCTAACATTATAATGCAAAAAAAGGACTCCGACAGTTTTCCTGTCCAGGAGTCCTTTTTTATCATTCTTTCACTTATTTTCCAAACGGATATGTCTGTTTAACAGACATCACTCTAAAAATTCAGCACTCTGAAATCGACTTTATTATTTCGCACTTCCAGCTGCCACATGTACATCAATCAAATTTCCTTTAATTAAAGCTGGACGGATAGCATTGTAAAGAATCACCACAAGAATAGTAGACACGATTGCATTTACAAAAGTAGCACCAGCACTTAACTTGGCAAGGATGCTTGCAACCTCCTGTGGCTGTCCAAGAATATACTGTTTGTAGAAATATCCAACGATCGGGTCTGCAATTACATTAAATGCCAGACCTGCAATAGAAGCGATCAGGCTCCATTTAAATACATATTTCTTATCGTTTGTTTCGTTAATCTTCGCGATCTTATGCGCAACAAGACCTGTCACAAGGCCGATGCAAAGTTTCAGCACAAATGTCTTCGGTGCGCCTGTAATATAAACCGGATCCATAAGATCTGCAATGGTCATACCAATAGAACCTGCCAGACCGCCATACCAGCCACCAAGAAGCAGCGCGCCAAGTACGCAGAAAGTATTTCCAATATGAAGGGAAGTGGCATCTCCACCTGGTACCGGAATCTTAATCTGTAAAAATGTGAAGGACACATAGCAAAGTGCTGCCAGAAGAGCAGTCTCTGCGAGTTTCATAACTGTAGAATTCTGTTTATTCATAAGTTTCTCTCTCTTTCCCGGAACAATAAAAAGTTCCTTAATGATTAGTCCTTATCTTACCCGTATACTGGCATGTCTTCAATAGACAGTTTCAAAGTTTTTTATAAGGTCAGTTTCACATTAAAGCATGTAAAAAAAGGTGCAGAGCAAGATCACACGATACGTGTATCCTTCTCTGCACCCAGGTCTATGTCACATTATTCATTTTCTGTCATCAGACATTGCTTCTGCAATTATTCTTCGGAATCCTCAGCAGGGATTTCCTCATCATAAGAGGTATCTCCCACCTCATCTGCTGCACTGTCATCTACAGTCACATCACCAGAACCATCGGTACTATCATAAGTATCTGTAGCTTCTCCATACAGTTTCTCGAAGAACTTCATGGTATCTGTATACAGAGTCTCTTTATCTTCAGAGGAAACAGCATCACCAAGAATATCAACACCATCAGAAGAGGTACCATCATCGATTACATCAATGCCGAAAAGCTTCTTCAGCTCTTTATCCAGCATATTCAGCTCTGGAGTCATATATTTCTCTGTTCCATCTGTCTCATAGGAAACTGCTCCGTTTCCGAGAATTCCGAGATATTTCTGGAGAACCTTGATGGAAAGTTTATTTGCAGTGTCAGAATCCAGTGTTACTGTTGAAGCAGCATCAGCGCCCATTGCTTCGTAGAGGGCATCCTCATCTCCTTCATACTCACCTTTACAGAAGGTCTTCGCCTGATCGAATTTTGCTTTCGCATCATCATCCAGGAAATCTGTAGCCAGCTGGGATACATCTGTGATCTCATCAGAGGAGTCTGTACCGCCAACTTCGCTGATGTCTCCATCTGTATTCTCATCTGTGCTCTCATCAATACTACCATCAGTGCTTTCGTCAGTCTCATCACCAGCCGGGAACTCTTCCCAGTTCTCATCAGAAGAACCATCTGTGGCACCAATCTCCTCAGCAAGACCTGGATCCTCTGTTGAGCTCTCAATTACATTATCACCAAGTGCACTCTGATCCACATTATCTACAATGCTGTCTGGATCTTCCTCACTGGAATCTGCACTCTCATCAGCCTGGCCTGTCACGTTATCATTTACACGCTCCAGGGTTTCCTGCATTTCAGAATAATCATAATCCTGCTCTGCGATCTGCTTCAGCAGATTCACAATAGTATTGATCTCATCATCAGAAAGAGAAATATTATTATTATTAGAAATATTTACAACAATATTATAAATATCATCTGCATTCTGTACATTGTCTGCAATAACCTGCATCTTCGCCTGATTGATAACAGTGGTGGCATCATTCTGTCCTACAGAATCTGCAAGATTGCCGGTAACCACCATCTCCTCAGTGGCGATCTCTTTCTTCGTCTCATCAAGCTTCTGTCCACTGGCAGTCTCATATGCCATCTGGATGCCTGTAAGTGCCCCTGTGCCGGATACCTCAAACGGGCAGGCAGCAACAACTTCACAGTTGGTAACCCCTGATGTAGAAAGGGAACTTGCGATCATATTACAGGTAACCCAGTTCAGATTTGCAGTACGGACCTTAATGCCGCCAGAAGTAGTTGGCTTCACATATGCACAGCTTACTGTCCTGGTACCGATCTGCTCCAGTGGAACATATGCACTCAGATGATCTCTCTCATCCTGATTGGTAACATAGATGATCTGTGCCTGATTGGAATCAACTTTAAAATATTTCAGCATGGTGTTCTTCTGGGCATCTGAAAGATCTGCGCCAAGTGTAACGACCTTCATGGCATCTGCCATAGCCGGAACCGCCGGAACCATGCTTCCCATAACCATTGATGCGCTGCAAAGCAGCGTAGCTAATAATTTGCCTTTCTTCATAACCTTACCTCCAACTTTCTGTGTGGGTTATAGTCTGACTTTCAATTTGTAAACACATTATAGCATACTTTTTCTTACTTTTGTAATTTTAATTGTCAATTTTGCTATATATCAAGATTCTAGAGCGTGTTTGAAAAAGGCTTTCTGCAAGATGTGCGTCACAATTTGTGGGAGATTTTGTCCGATTGAGGGAGGCGTAGCGGGCTACGCTGACTGAAAGAGGGCAAAATCTCCCGCAAAGTGGGGCGTGCAGATTGCAGGAATGATTTTTCAAACACGCTCTAGCACATGTTTTTTATTGCAGGACCTGCGCCAGAACCTCCTGCACCTTCTTCACCGGTGTGATTTCCAGTTTTTCCTTCACTTCCTCTGCCACATCTTCCAGGTCATCCACATTTTCATATGGAATAAATACATGTTTTACCCCAGCTCTCTGGGCAGCCATCAGCTTCTCCGGAAGCCCGCCAATTGGCATAACTCCGCCTCTTAAAGAAACCTCCCCTGTCATTGCGATCTCTGCTGGTGCTGGTTTACCCGTTACCAATGAGGACAGTGCTGTCACCAGTGTAATACCTGCGGAAGGTCCGTCTTTTGGAACAGCACCTGCCGGTACATGGATATGAAGGTCATTTTCTTTAAATTTATCTGCAAATTCCGGATAAAGAGATTTTACAAGTGTAATGGCGATCTGGGCAGATTCTTTCATTACATCCCCAAGCTGTCCAGTGATGATTACTTTTCCATCTCCTTTTGTAAATGAAGTTTCAATAAACAGGATTTCTCCGCCAGCACTGGTCCATGCAAGACCTGTCACTACGCCAGGTGCTGGATTTTCCAGGATTTTCTCATGATGGATACCATGTCCAAGGAACTCCGGCACGCGCTTCTCACTTACTGTAATGCTCTTCTGCTCACCCTTTACCAATTTTACAGCTGCATACCGGCAAAGCACATCCATCTGCTTTTTCAGGCCACGGACACCTGCTTCTGCTGTATATTCTTCAATAATACGGCGGATTGCCTCATCTGTCACCTTCAGATTCTGTGCCTTGATTCCCATGCTTTTCATAGCTTTGGGAAGGAGGTGTCTTCTGGCGATCTGAAATTTCTCCACTGCTGTATATCCCGGGAACTGGATCACTTCCATACGGTTCAGAAGCGGCTCAGGAATGGTATCTGTGGAATTCGCTGTGCATACAAACAATACATTTGAAAGATCGTATGGCACATTCATATAGTGATCCGTAAAGCTTCCATTCTGCTCCGGATCCAGCACCTCCAGAAGGGCACTAGCCGGATCTCCACCGTAATCTTTCGCCAGCTTGTCTACCTCATCCAGCACCATTACCGGATTGGAAGCACCGCTTCGTTTCATTCCTTCCATGATACGCCCAGGCATGGCACCTATGTAGGTTCTCCTGTGTCCGCGGATCTCTGCCTCATCCCGGATTCCTCCCAGACTGATACGTACATATTTGCGGTGAAGAGCGCGTGCAATGCTCTGTCCAATACTGGTCTTACCAGTACCAGGTGCGCCAACAAATAACAGGATAGAACCAGATTGCTTCTTATTTAATGACATAACTGCAAGCTGCTGGATAATTCTTTCCTTCACTTTCTTCAATCCATAATGATCTTCATCCAGAATCTCTTCTGCCTCATTTAAATCAATCTCAGCTGGTTTCTCGTTTTTCCAGGAAAGAGTGGTAACAAAGTCCAGGTAATCGTACAGCATACCATATTCGTGACTGTCTTTTCCCTCCTGTTTCATGCGGTTCAGCACTTTTTCCGCTTCGCGGCGTGCTTCCTCATTCATACCAGACTCCTGGATTTTCTTCTCAAAACGGCGTACATCCGAAATGTTCTCCGGATGCATTTCATCCAGCTGGTTCTGAAGAAACTCAATCTGCTTCTTAATTGCAGATTCCCGGTAAACCTTCTCATTGGAATTCTTCTGGGCAGTCTCCGCCTCTTCGCTGACACGGAAAATCTCCATCAGCTCATAGACAGCTTCCTTCATCAGTCTCAGCCGTTCTCTTCTGGAATCCACCTGAAGAATATGATACTTTTCTTCCCAGGAAAGGCTCATATAACCGGCAAGCGCACTTACTGCTTCCGGATAGCTCTTCCAATGATAGATCATGCTGCGTACCCACACGCCCCACTGAAAACCTTTGGCAAAATCCATCAGTTCTTTCTTGATCTTATCGAATTTCGCTTTCTCTTCCTCTGGGGAAATGTCCTGGATATCAGGCAGATCTACCGCCTCTGCCTGTACTACACCATCTGCATATTCCACAGCAGTTACCTGTACTCTGTTTTTCGTGGTAACCTTGATGCTGCCCTCTTCATCTATACTCTCAATGGTTCCCATCACACCCACAGGGAAAATATTCTCCATGGAAATTTCCTCAGAAGCCATCTCTTTCTTCTGTAAAACAAAGAGAATTTCTTCTCCAATATTCTGTTCTTTGATTCTGCCTTCCGGAAACATATCTTTTTTAAAGAAAAATGTAACTTCCGGTAAAAGAAGAAGTTCATAAACTGGTATTGTGATCATACATGTTTCCTCCTGATGTTATCAGCACTCATGTCATTTGAGTGCCAATGTTATTTTATAGAAAATGGCGAACCCATATGAATCCGCCATCTGAATCTATGATAGTCAATTATAGCACTAAATTTATAATTTGCAATAAAAAAGATTGATTTTGGGACAGACCTAATTCTGCATGCAAATCTTTTCGCCTTTCACAGGAAGATAAGAAACCAGCTTGTCGCTATCCAGATCTTCTTTATGCATATCTACTGCACTGATCTGGTGATTGTCATAAGTATTATAATAGTAGATTCCCTTGTCTGTATTACAACAGGAAGTATATAACGTAATTTCGTATTTATCCTCGCCAAGTTTACAGCAGCCTCTTTGCTGGTCTACGCTGCCAAGAATATGGAAAAACTGGCTCACACTTTCCTCTTCCGACTCTCCTGACAGGGAATTCATTTTCACAAAAGCCACACGCACAAACCTCGACTGGGAGGAAAGATCCCCAGGAAGTCCCATACCGCCCATTCCACGGCTATACTGGTTCAGATCCAGGTTCCTGGAAAAAGTATTCTCTCTATTTTCCACAGAAAGGTGCATATAATTATTCAGATGAAACATCTGATAATTAAAAGGTGGATTATTTGTGAGAACACCAACTGGATTTTCATAAATCTTCAGTCCCTCTTCCACAGATTCAAGAGTAATGCATTCTTCCTTATCTGCAATAATCCAGTGTAGCTGGGCAACCGGCAGATTTTCCATAAACGGAGTATCAATCAGGTTCATATTTTCCAGAAGAAGTCTGGCCTCTTTCACCGTCGCACACTTTCCAAGTATCCATGGGATCAGTTCGAACTGGGTAATATTCTCTTTCCCCTCTACAGGCTTCTTATAATGGGCGTTACCTACAAAATTAAGTCCCGCGATTCCAAGACCTTTCTCATTAACCGCATCATAATACAGCGGATAATCCTGCATCACACAAGCCATTCCGATCATAGCATAATGGTTTCTGAGCTGACCACCACAACGCAGATCAAATATATAATTTCTCGGTGTGATCACCACCTGGTCTCCATATGACACCTCATAATCCAAGGTTCTTCCAAAATAAAAATCTTTTGTTTTATAAGTTGCAGCTGTACACATAGGTGATTCCTCCTGTCAAAAACTTCTTTCATTACAATTCAAAACCAGCGTTACTATTCACTCTGTGAGCAAGAACGAATCCGCCTCCAAAGCGTGACCTATTTCGTCAATGTGACCTATCCGCCAAATAAATTATTCTGCAAAATTTTCATTTCCCCAATCTGCAATTAAACGGTCACGTTGCATTTTGCAATTCTCCATGTTATGATATTAGGGGGCAAAAAATCTTTTGCCATTAATTCGATACCGCAGATTGTTCCTCAGTCAGTGGGATATATTGTAGCACAAAAAATGAATTTTTAAACTCTTTTTTCAAGATTTTAGATTTTTTTAAGAAAGGATCTTACCATGAATAAATATATTGCAGTTGCAGGCACCGGCTATGTAGGACTTTCTATTTCAGTTCTTCTTTCCCAGCACAACCATGTCACTGCAGTTGACATAATTCCAGAAAAGGTCGCTTTGATCAACAAGCGGAAATCGCCTATCCAGGACGACTATATTGAGAAATATCTTGCAGAAAAAGATCTGGATTTATACGCCACTACTGACGGGGAAGCAGCCTATGCAAAAGCTGATTTTGTAGTTGTAGCTACCCCGACTAATTATGACAGCAAAAAGAATCATTTCGATACTTCCGCTGTAGAAGCGGTCATAAGCCTTGTCACCAGGGTTAATCCTACTGCTACCATTGTGATCAAATCTACCATTCCTGTGGGATATACCGAATCTGTACGCCAGAAGTTCCACAATGAAAATATTATCTTCAGCCCGGAATTTCTCAGGGAATCAAAGGCTCTTTATGACAATCTTTATCCAAGCCGGATTATTGTTTCCTGTGATGACCATACGAAAGAAGCTGCCCACACTTTCGCCGGGCTTCTTCAGGAGGGCGCCCTGAAAGAAAACATCGATACTTTGTTTATGGGCTTCACTGAGGCTGAGGCTGTGAAGCTTTTTGCCAACACTTATCTGGCACTTCGGGTTTCTTATTTTAACGAACTGGATACTTATGCGGAAATGAAAGGACTGAATACCCGTGATATCATAAACGGCGTATGTCTGGATCCCAGAATCGGAACCCATTACAATAATCCTTCCTTTGGCTACGGAGGATATTGTCTGCCCAAAGATACCAAGCAGCTTCTTGCAAATTATAACGATGTTCCCCAGAATATGATGTCTGCCATTGTTGAGAGTAACCGTACCCGGAAGGATTTCATTGCTGACCAGGTGCTTCAAAAAGCAGGATATTACAGCTATAACGAAGATAATCTTTATCAGTCTGATATGGAAAAAGAGGTGGTCATCGGCGTTTACCGCCTTACCATGAAAAGTAATTCGGACAACTTCCGCCAGAGCAGCATCCAGGGTGTTATGAAGCGGATCAAAGCCAAAGGAGCCACTGTGATTATCTACGAGCCAACTCTTGAAAATGGCTCCACCTTTTTCGGAAGCCGGGTCATAAATAACCTGGAAGAATTTAAAGAAAAAAGCCAGTGTATTCTGGCCAACCGATATGATAAGATTCTGGATGATGTAAAAGATAAAGTATATACACGGGATCTGTTTGCCAGAGACTAGAGCCTGTTTGAAAAAGGCTTTCTGCAATCTTCACGCCTCACTTTTTCGCACAGTCTTCAAAAATTTATAAAACAGGCAGGAAACGAACCTTAAGTTTGTTCACTTCCTGCCTGTTCTATCTGACAATTACGGGAATAATTTTTCAAGCATCAGTCAAAGCGGAATACTTTTCAAAATATTCATTATATGTATCCAGCACATCTTTGCGTCCTCTCACACGAATCGGTACGCAATCTCCATTTCTAAGAACAAAATCTTCCTGTACATCTACAATGTGTGCCATATTCACCAGATAACTCTGATGACAATGCAAAAAGCTGGAATCCTTTATCTGTTTCTCAAGCTCTCCCAGTTTCTGTGTCGTCTCGATTTCTGAACCATCCAGCATATGCAAAGTCACAACATGCCGGTCGCTTTCCAAATATAAAATTTCATCCACAAATGGATAACGGTACTGTCTTCTGCATTTCACAGAAATGCGTTTACGAAGATCAGGTTTCAGAAGTTTGCGTAAAATCGCGGCGGTCTGCTCTTCATCTGCAGGCTTCAACAGATAACCAGACGCTTCTACCTCGTAACTCTCCAGAGCAAAATCCGGCGAAGCTGTCAGAAATACTATGGGTGCCTCCACTCCCAGGTCGCGCAGTTTCCTGGCAGTGTCCATTCCGTTCAGATCACCCATATAAATATCAAGAAAAATAAGATCTGACCATACATAGCCATCTTCGACATCTGCGAGGAGACTTTCACCAGATTCATACTCCTGGATCTCAACCTCCCCGCCATTTGTCTGAAAGTACATTTTTAACTGACGTTTCAGCACAAAACGCTCAACCTCAACGTCATCACATATGGTAATTCTTTTTACCAAAGCTCTCCCAAAGCCTCCTTGTACTTGACTTTTTTATTATAACAGAAAATTTCAATTTTTGGAAAAATCTGCATAATCGTCACGTTTTAGAGCATAATCCTCATTTTAAGGAGTTTCTGCAGAGCCTTTTCCCAACTTTTTCACTTGTATTTTGAAGTAAATATTGTTTTTACGTTAAAAATATATCACTAAAAAACCACCTAGTCAAGTAAGGATTCCCTTTCTGCCTGTAAAACCTCTACATATAAAAACATCCTCGGAGTTACGATTCGCTCCACATACAATAACAGCCACAGACGCAAACCAATTATAGACGTCTATGGCTGTCATTCTTTGTAGAATAAGATCGCTGATTCTCAGGCTTTGCAAAGGTCTTTCACCACTTCGCCTGCGATGATCAGTCCCACAACAGATGGCACAAACGCCACACTTCCGGGAATATCACGCCGCTCTGTGCATTTATGCTTGGCACCTGGCGGGCAGATACAATGAGTTCGGCAGCTGATAGACATATCCTCGATCGGTCTTGTAGGAATTTCTTCTGAATAAACAACCTTCAGCTTGCGCACACCGCGCTTCTTCAGTTCCCGCCGCATAACCTTGGCAAGCGGACACACTTTTGTCTTATAAATATCTGCTACCTTAAACTGGCTTGCATCCAGCTTATTTCCTGCTCCCATGGAACTGATGATCGGTACACCTTTTTCCTTTGCTTTCATAACAAGGGAAATCTTCGCCGTTACCGTATCCACGGCATCTACAATATAATCGTACTCCTCAAATGGAAAATCATCTGCATTCTCTGGCAGGAAAAAGCACTTATGCGTCTGTACCTTCACATCCGGATTGATTTCCAACATGCGCTCTTTCATAACATCTGTCTTATATTTTCCCACTGTTTTGCGGGTCGCAATGATCTGGCGGTTCAGATTGGTAAGGCAGACCTTGTCATCATCGATCAGGTCAAAAGAGCCAACTCCGCTTCGTACCAGAGCCTCACACACATATCCTCCAACACCGCCAATGCCAAATACAGCCACTCTGGCATTTGCCAGCTTTTTCATGCCATCCTCACCAAGAAGCAGCTGGGTTCTTGAAAACTGATTTAACATAAACTTCTCTCTCCATTAGTTTTTAGCTTTTTGTAGTTTTTTACTTTTAGCATTTTTTAGCTTTTAGCAATTTTCCTATCTTATAGTAACGTTTCTTCCCACTGGGATTCTTTAAAGCCAGTCAGAACCGTGTCCTCCCTCACGATCAGAGGACGCTTTACTAGCATACCATTGGTGGAGAGAAGTTGCAACTGTTCTTCTTCACTCATTCCCGGCAATTTTTCCTTCAGCTGCATTTCCTTATAGAGCAGGCCACTTGTATTGAAGAAGCGCTTCAATGGCAGACCACTTCTCTGGTGCCATTCTTTCAGCTCTTCATAAGTAGGGTTATTCTCTACAATATGACGGTCTGTATAGGTAATATCATGTGCGTCCAGCCATTTCTTTGCTTTCTGGCAGGTGGAGCATTTGGGGTAGTTTATAAATAACATGGGGTATCCTCCTCGTATGAATGATTATGCAACTTATTCAGTTAAGATATTTGCTTTTGTGATGTTTCGCCTTTAGATCATAACATATTTTAGCTTCCAGTTGAACTTAATAATTTACTAAAATAATGATTCTGACATAAAAGTCAAATTTTGCGAGGAACCACCATCTCCTCAACCTTGTCCGTTCTTCCTATCCAAACAGAGCAACGGCTATTTTTAGATCTAACTAATGGCCTGGCTTCCATCGTCATCGGAACGCGACGTTCTGCACGATTCTCTGCCAGATCCAGCTATGCCAAAACGATACGCTCTAATGAACGTATTTCCTGCTCAGAAAGATAATTCTTCGCAACACTCACATCACTTTTTACAATCTTGTCTTTCGGTGCTGCTGCCCATGTGTGGCTTATCCGCATCTGCTCGCTCATAAATCAATTCTGCTGCCGTATGGCCATAAACTGCATAATGCATTTTGTTCTGCACCTTGGCAAAGAACTGCTTTGTTGTGAGCACGGAACCACCGTTGTTGAAACAATACCGTCGCTTCTGTCTACGATGAAAGGGAAATTTTATCATATAAAAATGGAGTTCTTGTTTTTACGCAAAAGCTCCATTCCAAGTTACTTATTTGAATTTATAATTCCTTCGATATCAGGGCCACCGTACAATATTCGAGCTACTGTAACTTCCCTTTCCTCGTCATCGACCAGATAATGCACAATATAGTTGTCGACTGGAAGCTGATACATTTTCATTGAATGCCAAGGCTCCCATTCAACTAACGCATAACGGGCTGGCATGAAATCCAATGAACGAACTTCTTTTCGAATGCGCCCCAACTGAGTGGCAGCAGTTTCCGGAACAAGGAATTCATTCGCAATGTACGAATAAATTTCACGCAAATCGTCAAGTGCCTCAACAGAATAGCCGACTTTGTAGCTATCCGTCATATGCCAAACTCCTTTGCAAGTGCTGCATCGACTTCATCTGCAGAATATACCTTTCCTGCTTTGATGGAATCAACACCCTTCTGGAGTTCTGCATCAAGCTGTTCTCTTGTCATTGCACCAACAGCTAATGGCTTAGAAGAAGGAAGTTTCAGTTCAAATGGCATACCCTTCTTCAGTACAATCTGGCTATAAAACATCTGAATTGCACTGGATGGAGAAATGCCAAGCTGAGAAAGAATGCTCTCAGCATTATCCTTGAGATTGGTATCTATTCTTGCGTAAACAGCGGATGTATTTGCCATAGTATCGCCTCCTTTTTCTTTATTATATTTGTTTTCGCTTGCGATTGCAAGCATTTGCATTGATTATTTTATGACGAAACTTTGAATTTTATACGCCCCTTGCGGCAGAAAGGAATATTTATGGGATTTTTATCAGGGATTTTCACTCCAGAGACAAGCCTACTAACAACACCAATGGTAGCGCCTACCGTTTTCTCTTTGGTGGTACCAGCAATGCAAGGTACAAATTAATCACAATTGTTTCCTTGGTTATACGAAGGATGCAAATGGCAATTTAGTCATCGATCCAGAACAGGCTGAAAAGCCATCAGTCAAATGCTTGGTAACAAAAGCAATTATCAGGCACAGCTCCAGCTTAACATTGCCGCGGTCATCCGAGCATCGCAGGCAACAGCCATTGACAGCATTGACGAAAAGCTAAGGCCTTTTCTACCTATATAATGCTAGGCACTTTTACATTGCTGCCGCCTGCCACTGTCTCGACCGTTAAGACAGTGAATGCCTCTCAACTTCTACACAATCCTTCCGCTCTAACCACTGATTGGCCATACACTCGCAGGGAGTTGAGTTGCCGGATTTCACCGTCTCGACCTGGTATCCGGTCATTGTTTCTTTGCGCTTTCTTCTAATTCCAGCATAAATTTATCGAAGTCAGACATAAACAATCTGTCCTGAATCACACGGTATTTTTCAAATTCTGTCTCAGCATGAAGCTTTGCAATTTCTGCGGACACCTTACCCGCATCCTGTAAAATACCATAGTCAAACATTTCAATGAAATTGTTGAGCCTCTTTTCCCAGTCCTGCATTGTAAGCAGAATATGCCGCAACGTCATGTTTTCAGCAAAATCCAGATATGCCGTCACCATACGATTCAACTGCTTCATTTCATCCTGACTCAGATGATTCTTCGCAACCGTAACATCGCTCTTCTTGATCTTTCCTTCCAGTGCATCTGCCCAGGTGGTTAATCCCATATGCTCTTTTGTGTGATCAGCTCTTTCCACGATCAGCTCAGCTGCTGTATGTCCATGAACTGCATAATGCATTTTATTCTGAACGGTCGCATAAAAGCTTCTCGTTGTTGCAGAATTTTTGTCATAGTCAATGGCTGTGGCATACAGGGCGGTGATCTTCTGATGGAACTTTCTTTCGCTGGCACGAATCTCACGGATGCGCTCTAACTGCTCGTTGAAATACTTTTCTGTCAGGGCTCTTTTAAAGGAAATCGGTGTTGTGGTAAGACGAATTGCCAGAGAGCAGGAAAAGCTCGCAAAGGAAGAAGCAAAGAAACGAAAGAAAAATAATCGGGAGAATCGTAAAAAAGAAGTTTAAATATGCATATAGACATGCTATGATAGTAATAGTTTTTATGAAGAAACGAATTACTATGAAGAATATCTTTCAGAAATCCAGTTCCAACTGGGTGAAATATGATAAATACGAATGGCGCACAGCCGCAAACGGAAAGTGTTACATTACCCTGTGTGTTAGGATAATTGTCAGTGAAAGATAATTACTTTTGTGGTAGTATATAGCTATCACAGGAAGGGAGCTTTCACTATGAACTATAGTCCAGAATTAAAGGATGC